>JBGSRE010000249.1:0-2152 GCA_041737755.1 Oligoflexus sp. | reverse complement strand
CGGCGGCGGGGTATCGGCCAAGTTCAAGCTGACGTCCCCCGTCAGGCCTTCGAGCAGGACTTCGCTGATGTTCAATTGTTTCTTGAGCAAGCCCCAAAAGGAATAGCCAAGCCGCAAACGAGCCAATTGCAGTTCCGCCTGGATCAGCGGCGGCCGATTGATTTTGAGCTGAAGATTCTGCAGATTCAGACCAGCCAGCAGATCGAGGGATAGAGTTTGCACATCCATCGTCACGCCAGCCTCGCTCAGAGGTTGTTTGACGGAAGCGAGAATACGCTGCTGAACGTCCGGGGAACGGAGAGCCAGGTAGGCTGTTGTCAGGACAGCCAGACCTAAAAAGACGACAAATCCAACTAGGATCAGACCAAGCTGCCACCAGCGCGGCTTCCCTTTCATGAGTTTCCTTTTCTCGTCTTTAATTATCAGCAGCGCCGCTGTTGATCCATTTTTTTAGATTCACCAGACTGCCATTGGAAATACAGATGCTCTGCGGTGGCTCTTTGTGGGGCTTGATCGTACAGCCCGCGATTGTCACCGATGGATCCAAGACGGCAACGACCAGAGAGTTCGCTGCATCGGTGCCTTTGACCATAGGAGTATCCAAACAGCCAACCCTAGCGTCCTGGGCTTGATCCCAATCTTTATAGTCATTAATAGTTTTACCAACGACTTGAGCGTAAAACGCCGCTTTCGTCCGCATATCAGGGCCGCCCAAGGTTCCCGTGTTGCTCGTTACGCCGTGGCAGCTGCCGCAACGACCGGAAAAAACGTTGGTCCATAGCGAGGAGAAACTCGCGTCAGCGACTATGGCATCGGCTGAGGCACAAGGCGCATCGGCGACGGTTTTCTCCTCCTGGCCGCAGGACAGCAGCAGGAGCATACTGGACGATAACAGTGCAAGCCTTGTAGCCCTGGATTTCCGAAGGGAAAGCATCATCGTTCACCTCTACAACTGGAAACAAATATCTCTCCCAGTCTAGGCAGCTCTCTAAAAAAAGTAAAGGTCGGCAGGCCTTGCCAATATGACTCGAATTGATCTTCTATCCCCACCAGTCGCCCCACTCCCCTAGCAAAAGGCAGCCCTGGCGCCGACAATACTTGCCCGCAATGCTCGACACTGGCTTAGGTTTTCAGAACACATTCAGGACTCTTTGCTTCTGTCCGAAAGGATTTTAGGGAGAATTGTTTCGCTGGCGAGCGTTATTTTTCTGGCCTAAAGAAAGGCCTTCGACGCGGAACGGCTGTGCGCATTCATGCCTGACCAACACCCAGCGTCACAGCGCCGATTTCGGGCGAGCTGCTGACCGGGCGAATCGGCCGAAGTTTCGTTGATTTCTGCAAGGCTACAGTTTACTGTGACAGGATTCGCCCACACGATGATGTCATGCGACGAGAACATTGAGGTTGTACCATGAAAAACAAACAGAATTTTTTTGCCGACAATCCCGACATCGCTCATCACTTGAGCCCTAAGCGCATGAGTGAGCTCTTTGCGTGGATGTCGGACGCTGAGAAAGAGGCGATCGGCGTCTCGACGGCTGAAGAGTATCGCAAGAACTGGCTCGACATCGGTCAAGTGGTGGGCGAATTTGCCGGCACAACTCTGGAGAACAATGCCCAGAAAGTAGCCAAAGAAGACCTGAAACTGGTCGACGGCGAAGTCGTCTTTCCCAAAACAGTGCTTGAAAACGTCCGCGTCTTCAAAGAAATGGGCGGACCGGGCATGTCGGTTCGCACCGATTTTGGTGGAATGAGTGCGCCGTTCATGGTGGAACTCGCTGGCTTTGAGGCCATCTATCGCGCCTGTCCTTCCACGGCTTTGAACATCTGCTGGTACGGTTCGATTGCCACCATTATCGATCTCTTCGGCAGCGACGAATTAAAGAACCAATGGGTTCCTAAAATCGCCTCGGGCGAAGTCTCGGGCTCGATGTCCTTGACCGAACCCGATGTTGGCTCGGATCTGGCAGGAATGCGGACCTATGGCGAAGAACAAACCGATGGCACCTGGCTGATCTCGGGCAATAAACAATTTATCAGCAATGGCTGCGGCGACATCAGTCTCGTGCTAGCCATGAATAAAAAAGGCGCCAAAGGTCTGAAGGCCATCAACCTCTACCTCGTGCCAAGACTGGTCAAAGGCAAACACAAT
>JBGSRE010000245.1:0-3759 GCA_041737755.1 Oligoflexus sp. | reverse complement strand
CCCAATATGCTGGCTTGCTCACAGGTTTCTCCGGCACGAAATGCATACCAAACGCCCAAGCGCCCTTCGCGAGCGGCGATGCGAGCATCCTGGTCTTCCATATCATCAATCAAAGGATCCTTGCCTTGAGCTTGGCAGACTCCCTTCACTCGCTGATAAGATTCCACACTCGCAGACACCGTGGGAACAGCGATGAACCACAGTGCGGCGAAAGCGCAATACTGAGCAATGTCGAACCCTCTTCGCATAAATAACTCCCATTCAAAGAACTGCCCGGTGTTTGTTACGTCATGTAGCAAGTTATTCCTAACAGTTGGTGCTGAGGGGGTCAAGCCACTGGGATGGCGGCTGGATTACTCGACAAAGGATCAGCGTGCAGAACGAAACCGCTGCGACCAAACTCGCATTTTTTAAATAGGCGGAAAGGTAGAGGAATCATGCCAAGGCAATAAGCAGAAAAACAAAGTGAGAAGTTTGCAGGCGCAGCAAAAGATTTTCTGCTGGATTAAATTTCCTGAAGCAATGGCTCGGCACGCTTCGATATTTTTGACTGAGAGAGTGTGGGAGTTGGAAGTATAGCAAAAGTTTTCGGCTGACTTTGGTCAGAAAAATGTAATTTTACAACAGAATGAGCATGCCGATAGAAAAGCTGAATCATTTTTAATGACGAAGGCCTGGCTTACGGGGGAATAAGCCAGGCCTGATCTCAGTCCCATCCCTTAAGGGATTGGACAGATTTCCCGAACATTGACTCGCTTGGCTTTCGCGGCTTCGATTTGCAGCACGCCAACTTTAGCTCCGCAGACATAATCGATGTCCAGCCGATCAATGACTTTCTCGGCTTTGATATCGACGCAATAGAGAGCCTTAGCATTTTCCAAACTCAGGTTTACTTTGCTAATTTTACTCGCGGCTGTGATATCGACAAAGACCACTTCGGCTTTGCTACCAGCCAATTGGATATTCGAACTCTTGAGTTTGTCGACATCCACCGAAACCTGTCTGATATCGATCAAGGTATCTTTGTCCCAAATAATTTTCTCCCACTGCGCGTAGCATTTGGCTAACTTCACTTTGAGTTCGGGCGGCAATTCAGGATATTTTGGAGCGGGGGTTTTGTCAGCAGGGGGCAAACCTTTGCCTGGAGCAGGCGGCTCTTTCCCTTTGGTATCTGTTACAGGTTCGCCTTTTTCGCTTGGATCGGCTGCTTTACCCGTCTCCGCCTCAGCGGTCGGATCTTGCTGGGCCATGCCATCAACGTCAGATGAATTCACACCTTCGGCGATAATTACCGAGTCGGATGCTTCGACTTTCGCATCCGCATTGGCATCCGCATCCAAGTTGCGAGCCGCTACCGTCATCGATCCAAAATCCCGTGCATCTTCGGCTTTTTTTCCCGAGCATGAGAGCACTGCAATTGAAAGGCAGCTTATCCACAGCGTCTTCATAACTCTTCCCCCAATGATATGTCCTTACCCTCTTGCAAAAAAATTGCCAGTTTCTGCTCTTCAAGCTTTGACCTCAAGTTCCCGAATTAGTAAATGAAACAGCCTCGCCAAACCAAGACCTGCTGGCCAAAGGCTTCCAATCCAAACTAGGCTATCGAAAATTCCACATATATTTTAGTTAGTTATAGGGATTATACTGTTTTTGAAAGAATTGCTGTGAACGACGGGTTTCTTCCAGGCAGGGAACATGATAAAAATAGCCAAACTCCAGGAGGTGAGCTGTGATCCAAAACTTTGCACGGGGACTGCTGCTGCTTATATTCACTTTTGCGATTCATGCTGCTGAAAAGTATACTTATCTCGATGTCCGCTCCAGCGAGGAATGGCAGAATAAGCATCTCAAAGACAGTCAGCTTCTCGATTTCCATGCCGCCAACTTCAAAGATCAACTGGCTAAACTCGATAAAACTCAGAAATATCGCATTTACTGTGCCTCCGGTGGGCGCTCGCAAAAAGCTGCAGAAATGATGCGTTCGCTTGGTTTTTCACAAGTGGAAGATGTTAAATCAGTGGAGGAGGCGCAAAAGATTTCCGGTCTCAGCTGTGATGGCAAAGGCTGCCGCCCCTAACCACCACTTTTTGGGAGAACCGTTCTCTTAAGATAAGCAAGCGGATTCTTGGGATCAAAAAAGCCGAGAAAAAACTCGGTCGTCCCCTTCCCTCGCCTCAGCTTTTCTAGATAATATTAAAGAAGGATGGAGCGCAGTCCAAGAGCGGACGGCCGCCCGTGGCTGATCTATTGTAAAAAAAGTCGGAGCTCACGCTTGAAAAACTTGAAATTGGACAAAGTATTTGCGACATTGCTGCCAGATATGCTCTTTTAGAAGATAAGCATTCTAAGAGCTTCGATTAATTGTCTCGTGAGAGGAGTTTGACATGGCTAAAAGTCAAGACAGCAAGAAGAACGAAAAGAAGGCGCCAGCAAAGACACCTAAAGAGAAAAAACAAGAAAAACAAGCCAAAAAAGCTGCCAAGGGCAATTGAGCCTTCGGTCTCAATTCCGTTTGTCACCAGACGGATTTTTGAGAAATAGACGAATCCCTCTGTTTTGGCAGAGGGATTTATCTTTTTAGGCCTGACCCTGCAAAAATTCTTAAGCCTCACCAAACTAAGTACTTTCTTCATAGTGCATCATGTCCTTCGCGAGCGAACGCTAGCAGCATTGCCATAGGGGAGCAAAGCCTGGGCGAAGCTTCGACCGTCAGCCTTAAAAGCGCAATAATGACATGATTATTCTTTCTGAGGGGGGTCCCGCCAAGCTGAGATGCCATCCGGCGAGCTCAGCTCAGACTTCGGCCTTGCCCATCGAAATTCTTGGCCTTTATAATGGGGATGCTGCCTTAGTTTCTGTGTTTAACAGCCCCTCATTGTGCAGCCCCAACTCGCAGCCAGTCCCAAAAAGCCCGCTCCAGGAGTTTCCATGTCAAATGATAAAACGCCGAAACCTGCAACTCCCACCGAAACACCAGTCACAGCTCCCGTCAGGAAATTAAAGGAAGGCTGGGTTTCAAAACTAGAGGTCTTGATTGCAGGTCGGGAAAACCGAGATGAATGGATCGACGACTCGGTCACGGCAGGAACATCGGTGGATACTCTGTTTATTCAAACCGTACAGGGACTGGTGACGTTTAAGGTGCGCGCTGATACGTCCTGTAAAGCAGCCTATGAGTTGCTGCAGCAAGCAAACTTGCCTAATACCAAACTTGAGGTCGTGTCGGGTCCCAGAGGAGGGTTGCGACTGGGCGTCAATGGCAAATTCAATCCCAAGCTGAATATCATGGTGAAAAAATAGCATCTGCCTTTGGCTTGGGCCTTAAATCCCAGGCCAAGCCAAAGGCCCTATGGAGAAAGACTCGGCCTTTTCTGTGACCAGCGATTCAGCTTGCCAAGGATACTAAGCCTCCTTATTTTTCGGATCACCAACAAAGATCCCAGATGGCTCCTCTTTGGTCTGCTCGCGCTTTTTGAGAGATAAGCGCTTGGTCCCGAGCCAGCGATCCCAATGGTCAAAAAAAGAAGCATAGTTGCCGTTAAATTTTGTATGGTGAAGATCATGGCTCCTGGCACCTGCGCCATAGATTAGCTTGTGAGGAAACCACCAGGGAAAATCATAGCCACTATGTCCATCAAGGGTTTCCAGCGACCGTAAAAATAGCCAAATCCACAGGGTCAGGACATGAACGGGAAGACCAGCAAGACAGAGCAGGAGTGCTCCCGTCACAGCCGGAATCAAGTTGGCCAACACATATTC
>JBGSRE010000202.1:0-7068 GCA_041737755.1 Oligoflexus sp. | reverse complement strand
TACTCACCCGTGCGCCACTTTACTCATCCCGAAGGACTTTCGCGTTCGACTTGCATGTATTAGGCACGCCGCCAGCGTTCACTCTGAGCCAGGATCAAACTCTAAAGTTCAAATCCTAGACGAACCGAAGTTCGTTTTTTTATTTTTAAGACTCAACAGACTACCGAAGTATTCTGCTAAGAATTGACGTTCGCGCTTCTTCTGTCTTCTATTCAGTTTTCAAAGAACCTTCGCTTCTTTCGGGAGACCTTCGAAGATTTTCAAGTTTCCTTGTTTCTCTTCTTTTTCTCACTCAGTTGCGAGGAGTTGGGTTATACGATCTCAGGTTTTTTTCGTCAAACATTTTTTTCCACTATTTCAGCTTTTTATCTTCGAACAGTTCGACAGAGTCATTTCAATCTTACGCTTAAGTCATGATGGCTAACTCAAGGAAATTTGGTGTCCTTCGCAAGTCTCAGGGTTTTTTTTAATGTCTTCGTTAAGTTTTCAGGCCGGCTGGCCGAAAGAATGTTTGTCAACGGTGAAGGGTTTCCGCTCTTACCAAATAACTAATAATTTCTGGTTATTAGGCATGAAACATGATTAGTCTTAAGCTCCGTTCGAAGATCTCCGCTCCAAAAGTTTTGGTGATCGATGACGAGGTTCAATTGGCTGAAGTCTGTCGAGCTGTCCTGCAAAATGCAGGTGCAAAGTCGAAGGTTATCTACGATGGAGCCGATGCAGAGGAAGCGATTAAAAGCTTTCACCCTGACATCATCATCTCCGACATCAAGATGCCTGAAGTGCGTGGCGACGAGCTTCTTGTTATGTTAAGAGATCACGGACACACCACCCCTGTCATAATGATTACCGGTTTGGAGCGAAACAGGATTTCTATCCCTAAGGATTGCCCCAATCTCTTTGCTCTTATGTATAAGCCCTTAGAATACGAACAGTTGGTGCGAACAGTGCAGAATTGCCTCAACATCATCGAAGCGCGACATCTGAACGAAGCTCTGTTCCTTCGTCTCTACGAAGCCAGCGGCACCCAACAGAGCTTCGAGGAATGGCAAACCACCGCACTCGATGAAGTTGTCGATGTATTGAACAAACGTCGGGCTTCCTAAGTTCTAGGATGCCCTCCTCTCTTTTCTCTCCCTGTTAGATCTGGCGATCAATTCGCAAATCCTTTAGATTGTCCACCTCGATCGGATCATCTTCTACAGGTGGAAGTGCATGTCAGATAAAACCGTCATTTATTCGATGGTGGATATGTCGAAAGTTCACGGTCAAAAGACTGTGCTTAAGAGTATCTACCTTTCCTACTACTACGGCGCAAAAATCGGCGTTTTGGGAGCTAACGGCTCCGGAAAAAGTACGCTGCTGAAAATCATGGCCGGAGTGGATCAAGATTTTACCGGCGAAGCCCATCTTTCCGCTGGCTATACCGTCGGCTATTTGCCGCAAGAACCCGATCTGACGGCTGGCAAAACCGTCAAGGAGATCGTTCAGGAAGGCGTCGCTGAAGTTGCCAATCTGCTCGTAGAATTTGAAGAGATCAACCTCAAGTTCGGCGAGGAAATGAGTCCAGAAGAAATGGACAAAGTCATCGCCCGTCAGGCTGAAGTTCAGGATCTCCTGGACCGCATGGATGCCTGGACTTTGGATGATCGGCTTAACTTCGCCATGGACGCCTTGAATTGTCCCCCATCCGATCAGGTTGTCGATCACCTGTCTGGTGGTGAACGACGACGCGTCGCCCTTTGCCGTTTGCTCCTGCAAAAACCTGATATTCTCCTTCTGGATGAACCGACTAACCATTTGGACGCTGAATCGGTTCGCTGGTTGGAAAAGCATTTGCAAGAATACAAAGGCACGATTATCGCAGTGACGCATGATCGTTACTTCTTGGATAACGTCGCCGGTTGGATTTTGGAACTGGACCGCGGTGAAGGCATACCTTGGAAAGGCAATTACACGTCTTGGTTGGAGCAGAAGGACAAGCGTCTGGAAGCAGAGGCCAAGTCCGAAGATCGCCGCCGCAAGAGTCTCCAGCAGGAACTCGAGTGGGTTAAGATGGCTCCAAGAGCCCGTCAAGCCAAGAGCAAAGCCCGCATTACAGCCTATGAAAAACTTCTGGGCCAAGAACAGGCCAGCTTCGAACGCGAGCTGCAACTCTATATACCTCCCGGACCTCGCTTGGGTGATCTCGTGATCGAAGCGGAACATGTTGCCAAAGCTTTCGGCGACAAAGTCCTCTATGGCGATATGAATTTCAAATTGCCCGCCGGTGGAATCATCGGCGTTATTGGTGCCAACGGCACGGGAAAAACGACTCTTTTCCGCATGATCACCGAAATGGATGCACCGAACTCTGGCAGTTTCCGCGTCGGACCTACGGCCAAAGTTGGTTATATGGAGCAGTCTCGTTTGAGTCTAGATCCAGAAAAGACCATCTATCAGCTGATTTCTGAAGGTCGAGAAACCATTACCCTCGGCAAGCAGGAAGTGAATGCGCGCGCCTACGTGGGCAAATTCAACTTCACTGGGACAGATCAGCAGAAAAAAGTCGGCTATCTTTCTGGTGGCGAGCGCAATCGTCTGCAACTGGCCTTGCTTTGCAAATCCGGCGCCAACGTGCTCTTGATGGATGAGCCGACCAACGATCTGGACATCACAACTCTGCGAGCTTTGGAAGAAGCCTTGATCAACTTTGCGGGTTGCGCCGTGGTCATTAGCCATGATCGCTGGTTCTTGGACAGGATTGCGACGCATATTCTGGCCTTTGAAGGCGATAGCCAGGTCTATTGGTACGAAGGCAACTTCACCGAGTATGAAGAGGATCGCCATCGTCGCCTGGGTGCAGAAGCGGATATTCCAAAACGGGTTCGTTACGCAAAGCTTACGCGCTAATCTGAGTCAGCAAGAGATAGGACTGTCAACATGAGTAAAGCACCGCAAACTGCTATCACCCCAACTCGCGCGGATGATTACCCTGAGTGGTATCAGCAGGTCATTAAAGCTGCTGATCTATCGGAAAATTCAGCCGTTCGCGGCTGCATGGTCATCAAGCCTTGGGGCTATGCGATCTGGGAAAATATCCAAAAAGTTCTGGATGGAAAATTCAAGGACACCGGGCATGAGAATGCCTACTTTCCTTTGTTTATTCCCCTGAGCTTTATGGAAAAAGAAGCCCAACACGTCGACGGCTTTGCCAAAGAATGCGCGGTGGTCACTCACCATCGTCTGGAAGCAGGTCCTGATGGGACCTTGGTTCCGGCTGGAAAATTGGAAGAGCCACTGGTGGTTCGTCCGACCAGTGAAATGATTATTGGCGCTACTTATGCTAAATGGGTGCAGTCCTATCGCGATCTGCCGATTCTGATTAACCAATGGGCGAACGTCGTGCGTTGGGAAATGCGGACTCGGATGTTCCTGCGCACGACGGAATTTCTTTGGCAAGAAGGTCATACCGTTCATGCCACTGCAGATGAAGCGGTAGAAGAAACCTTGAAAATGCTCGATGTCTATGAAGACTTCGCTAAGAACTATATGGCGATGCCTGTGATCAAAGGTGAAAAAGCCGCCCATGAAAGATTTCCAGGCGCTGTGAACACCTATACGATCGAAGCGATGATGCAAGATCGCAAGGCCTTGCAAGCTGGCACCTCGCACTTTCTCGGACAAAATTTTGCCAAAGCGATGGAAATTCGGTTCCAGAATGAAAAGGGTGAGGATTGCCTCGCCTGGACGACATCTTGGGGTGTCTCGACTCGCTTGATCGGCGGATTGATCATGACTCATTCAGACGATGATGGCCTGGTGTTGCCGCCGCGTCTGGCGCCAAAGCATGTCGTGATCATGCCCATCTATCGCAATGAAGAAGAGCGCACGCGCGTCCTCGCCTATTGTAAGAAACTTCAGACGGATATTGCAGCGACATCCTATGACGGCGAAAAAATTCGAGTCGTCCTGGATGACCGGGATATTCGAGGTGGCGAAAAAGCCTGGAGTTACATCAAAAAAGGTGTGCCAGTGCGGGTCGAGGTCGGGCCTCGTGATATGGATCAGAACGCAGTGTTTGTTGCCCAACGTAATCTGGCTCATAAAGACAAAAAGGCGATCCCTCGGGATCAGTTTTTGGAAACTTTGCCTCAGATTTTGACTTCCATTCAAAATGATCTTTATAACAAGGCGCTCGCCTATCGCGACGCCAATATGTTGAAGATCAATTCTTTAGCGGAACTGAAAGCTTACTTCACGCCCAAGAACGATGATAAGCCGGAAATTCATGGCGGTTTCGCCTTGGCCCATGTCGCCGACGATCCTTCGATCGCTGGTATTTTGAAGGAAATGAAGGTCACTCACCGGTGCATGCCTCTCGAAGGTGAGCAGGAGGCTGGAGCCTGCATTTTCACTGGAAAACCGGTCACACGGCGATCGATCATTGCCAAGTCCTACTGATTGAAAAGGGAGCAAATGCTCCTTTTTTTTTGATGAGATTCCCGAAATAACTCTCCAAAGCGTCGCTAGACAAGGGGGGATCCCGCTGCTATACAGGGGGCTATTTTCGGGACAAATTCGCGGTCACATTCAGTGTTGGGGAAGACAAAGCAATGGCAAATTCCAAGCAGAATCCGCAAGTCGGAGTGGTGATGGGATCGAAATCGGATTGGGAAACCATGATGGTCGCCGCTGAAATTTTGCAAAGCTGGGGCATTCCTTTTGAAGCCAAAGTCGTTTCTGCTCACCGCACGCCGGATCTGCTTGTGAGTTATGCAAAAACAGCTGTCGATCGCGGGCTCCAAATCATCATTGCTGGAGCAGGCGGAGCTGCGCATTTGCCAGGCATGCTGGCATCCATGACGGACCTTCCCGTTATTGGTGTGCCAGTCCAATCCAAAGCACTTCAGGGTCTCGACTCTCTCCTGTCCATTGTGCAGATGCCTCGCGGCGTGCCTGTGGCTACTGTGGCTATCGGTTCTGCAGGGGCCGCTAACGCCGCCCTCTTGGCCCTTAAAATTCTAGCGCTGCAAGATCCTCTGCTGCAGCAAAAACTGGCGAAAAATCGCGCTGAAATCGCCGCGGAAGTTTTGGAACACAAGCTGGAGTTGCCGACATGAGAATTGGTTTTTTGGGAGGCGGGCAACTGGCTCGGATGATGGCCCTGGCGGGTTACC
The DNA here is from genome assembly GCA_041737755.1 of Oligoflexus sp. Classification (GTDB taxonomy): domain Bacteria; phylum Bdellovibrionota_B; class Oligoflexia; order Oligoflexales; family Oligoflexaceae; genus Oligoflexus. The sequence continues at coordinate 1,909 of JBGSRE010000202.1, read as the reverse complement.
CCTTGGGTTTGCAATTTCGCTGTCTCGATGCCAACCCCGAAGCACCTGCTGCTGACCTTATGGAACATATTCAGGCGCCTTTAGGTGACAAGAACGCACTCAAAAAATTTTCGCAGGGTCTCGATCTCGTTACGATTGAAAGTGAAAATATCCCCGTCACAAGTTTAGAAGAGCTGATGCAGCAGGGAGTGAATATTCATCCCGGCATCAAAGCTTTGTCCACGTCTCAAGATCGACTTTTTGAAAAGACTATGTTTCAAAAACTTGGCATTCCCACTGCCGCCTTTGCTGATATCTCCAGTCAAAAAGATCTTGATGAGCAATTCAAAAATCGTCAGAGTGCTTGCATTCTTAAGACGAGGCGCGATGGCTATGACGGCAAGGGACAGTTTCGCATCAAAACTCAGTCCGATGTGAAGGCTGCTTGGTCTTCACTGGGCGGCAGGGATCTCCTCTTGGAACAGTGGTTATCTTTTGATGCGGAGTGCTCCTTAATCGCGGTGAGAGACTTACAAAAAAACGCCAAATTCTATCCCTTGATTCACAACGTTCATAAAGAGGGCATACTTTTCACTTCAGAGCCCTGGACCGCTGTATCGACCCAATCCTTGCAAGCCAAAGCAGAAGATTACGCAACGCGCGTGATGAATGAACTCGATTATGTGGGTGTGCTGACGATCGAATTTTTCGTCATCAACGATGAACTGATCGCCAACGAAATGGCGCCACGCGTTCACAATTCAGGTCATTGGACCATCGAAGCCGCCGCCACCAGTCAGTTTGAAAACCATTTGCGGGCTATCATGGGTTGGCCTTTAGGTTCCACCTCGCTGCGGGAGAACTTTCAGATGATCAATATCATTGGCACGATGCCATCAGCAGTGGAATTGGCCAAAATTGAAGAACTTCATCTTCACGATTACCGTAAAGCACCCGCTCCTAAGCGCAAGCTGGGACATATCACGGTCCTAAAACCAAGTCCGGATAAATTGAATCGCATTCTTCAATTGAGTCCATGATGGCTGTTGAGCAGAAGAGCGCTGCGCTAGCCGTACGCCCGGCAGAGACTTCTGCTCCCACTCTTAGGGCATGGCTTTCTTCATCGCCGCATCGATCGTGGCGGCGATTTTTAAATTGCCCTTCAAGCTCAAGTGAAAGCAATCATTTCCAATATCCTCTGGCGCAAAAATCACCTCAGCAGTTTCCTTGAGATGATGGATGCGGAAAGACGGATGAATATCGGCCAATTTCTTGGCTACTTTTCCGAGTTCCTGCCGATAAGCGGCCAGCAAGCTCGAAAGCTTGAGCTGAATTTCTGTTCCCTGCGGCTCATGCACGGAAAAGAGGGAAGGGCAAAACCCCCGAGGCCCTTGTCCAAACATCAGGCCAAAGAGAAATTTCTCATTCATTCCCTCTTTCATGATTTCCGTTGCTTGGCTCTTGAAACGCCCACTTTGCAAATCACGACAGCTGAGGTCCTGGCCATAGGCTTTCACAGGACGGCTTAGAATTGCAGGTGAACTGACGATCTGCAAAATGCCCAGGGGATCGATTAACCAAATATGGCTCACGCTATGATCAGGTTTTGCATTGCGTATAAAATAGCGAATCGCTGCTTCCTGATTTTCCGCGTACTCTTTGGCCTCGGTAGCAAAATCGACCTGTGGAGCACAGATATCGTTGCCGGTGAAAAACATAAAAACGTGCCGAGGCGCTTTCGTCTCCGTTGCTTCCAAGAGCCGGTCCACTTGCCGGGTGGCATGCTCGGAACGTTCACCATCGCGGGCCGCAATCAAAATCTCATGAGGACTCACCTTACGTTTGCGCCCCAGCAGATAACCCCAGCTATATTCCTCCGTATCCAGATACCGTTTGCCCAAAGTCAGCATTGCGTGATCGGTAACCCAGG
>JBGSRE010000174.1:0-5405 GCA_041737755.1 Oligoflexus sp. | reverse complement strand
CATCGTGTGGCTGGGCCCGGACATCGTAACTCGTCGGTGGCCAACATCGGTATTCAATGTGACCACAGACGCCGGTCCTGTATGATATTAATCTGCAGCAGGGTTCGTTTTCAGCGATTATTGGACTGTCGGATTCTACCTACTGCGTGCCTGATGGAGGGGTAACGGCCTATTTTTATCGAGGAAAAACCTTGCTGATGATCGTGTCTCGCGTCCGATCCTTGCCCTGGCCGGCTTTCCAGACATGACCTGGAACGATCCCGCCAGTAATTCCATTTCCACATCCCACTCTTACGCGCTTTCATTCTTCTTAATTCGCTAAAGACGAAGGTCTCCCAAATTTCACCGATCATCGGCGATTTTGAGAGCTGATCTTCTGTTTCGATATTGAGTAGAAAGCAAAGGAGGCCACTATCCACGACAGGCATTGATAAGGTCGATACTCTGTGTTTTTCTCAGATGGCTTGGATTGATATCTCACAAGTTCAAAAGGAGATCCTTTGAAAAATATTTTTTGAGTCACTTGGCTTTTCATAGACTTTTTTGTACTGAAGGCCGAAGCCCAAAAGCCCGCTTTGCCCAAGCTCATTCAACTCTATGATCACCTTCATAGAAATCCTGAACTTTCTTTGATGGAACTTGCTACAGCAAATCGAATGGCCGAAGAGCTTAAATCTTTGGGACTGACAGTAACGGAAGGTTTTGGCACTAGACGTAACAATTATTACCAGGCGCCAGTTGCCAGACTCGATGATCACACAAACTCGCGATAGAAAGTCGGCTCAGCTTTCGGTAGGATAGCTCAAAATCTCCTCTAGTTTTAGTCGCCGACTGATACGTTCCCCCACATCGTTAGAAAGGGAATAGTCGTGTTGGAGATTCAATCTTTCAGTTGCGGAGTCGTCCATGCGTGCGTTCCATTTTATTCTGATAGTGTTGACCGCCAATTTTTCTTTCAACTATCAAGCTCGAGGCACTGCTGTTCAATTGAGAGACAATATCACCCCTGTCCTCTTAATTATGGGCGGCTATTGGAGCTGTGGCCAAAACAGCCAGAATCTTAGCGAATGGTCACCCCTCTATTATCAGACAGCAGCAGCTCCTATTCTAGGATTGACAATCCGAGCCGCCGATCGACTACAGAAAAAGTTCAAGCGGACGATTGGCATAGTCATGACATGCTATAGTGTTGATCCAGCACGAATTCATTTCACATCGAATCTTTCTGGCAAAAACACCCTCATAGAAAGCTCTGTTGATGAGATGCTTCAAATCATTTATCAAGATCTGAGCCGGCTGGAAAATCCTGTTCTTGCTGTGATCGGTCATTCCTATGGAGGATGGACCGCCATGGACTTTATGCGACAACTGGCTAGGTTCTATCCCGCACCTTATTTAGCGACGATAGATCCTATCAGCCGGAAAAATTGCACCCCGGATGTGATTGCACAGGATGCGTATTATAAAAACTTCAAAGGTGAATGTCAAACAGCTCCAAGAGATTTTGATAAGTGGGAGCTGGATGATATCCTTGGTAAGGCACAATACAATTGGTACAACTACTATCAGACTAGTTCCCGGTATCTGCATTCAGGTCCACTTTCTGACTCACAAAATCAAATAAAGAATCGCGAAGTCTATTATCCAGATTCTCCAGATACGGTCGGGGCCCATCTTCGTTTTCTTATTGATGAAGCCTTGGTGAATCAGATAGCTGACGATCTTGCTGACGCCTTCTAAATCGTCTTATGCAAAACCACGAGCATTTTTCAGTTCGAAAGATGAGATCGGCAAAGGACTCCGTGCTTTGCTCGTGATCGATCAAGTGGAGCTCCAGACTTTTTTGCCTGAGATGCCCTACAGCAAGACCAGCGCCATCATCGAAACAGCGAAGGACAATGTGTTCAGCGGATAGCATCATTCCTCACAAAAGGCCCACATTTTAACTCCAGCCCGCGAAGGCCGAGCTGCAAGCGTAAGTATGCTTTTTTTTGCCAGCTCAGGCACACGAGCGAACGAGGACGATCACTTAGGCGTCAGCTTCGATGGGTCCGATTCTGCTGGCCTCATGGATTGGTGATGCGAGCTCATGAACTTATCAGGGGCATTTTCCAGCTTTTCTTTGATCCTTTAGACTTTGTCCCAAATCCCCCCCCCCTAAAATCAGGCTTCATTTTTTTGATTAAATTCCGAAACCACTCCTGAAAAGCCACACGCAACTGGTAGTTTACATGAATACTTGCCTCAAGCCTGGTGACCGCCTGATGTCCGGTGAGATCGAGATTATTGATCTGGTCGGCTCCGGTAGCATTAGCGAAGTCTATCGTGCTGCCAGAACCTTCGGGGGTGAACGGCAGCTGGTCGCAGTAAAATGCCTCAGAGTCGGGAAGCTGGAAAGCTTCGAACTTGAAGCGATCGCTATGGTGCGTCGCGCAAGTATCGCCATCAGTCGCATTCATCACCCCAGCATCGTGCCTATACTCAGTGTTGAACTCGACAGCAGCTTTCCCTTCATTATCGAGGAGTATTTGGCTGGCGGTAATCTGAGCCAGGCGCTATCTGCAAGGAAAATGGCTCAGAAGCTGGGTGAACCGATCTTCAGCCCGATGGAAATATGTTCATTGGGGCTGCAGATCTGTGCGGGCCTCATTCTCTTGCATCAGGAAAATCACTTTCATGGTGACCTGAAACCATCTAATCTTTGCTTTCGCAAGGCCGATCAAAAGGAAATTGTGATCGTAGATTTTGGGCATGGCGGATTTCTGGAAGGCCGTGTGCTGAATCGCAATGAGAATATGGCGAATCTTGCCTATGTTCCGCCCGAGCGAACTGGCTTTGTAAATATCGCCAGCAATGCGAGCAGTGACCTGTATTCTTTGGGCGTCATACTCTATGAGTGTGCCTTGGGGACCTCTCCCTTTGAAGGTCAGGATAGTAGCACTCTCATCAATCGCTTACTTTATGAAGTCCCCACTCCCCTCCAGGAAGTTTTTGCCGGTTTCCCCGCAAGCCTTGGCGACATAATCAGCAAACTGCTCCGTAAGAATCCCAACGATCGCTATCATTCAGCCGTGGGTCTTGCAGCCGATATCGAACGTTGCCTCCATGCCCTGCGTGAAGGGCGCGGAGGAGGTGGTTTTGCTCTTGGCACAAAAGACAGTCTGCGGGAACTGAATTATTGCATTCCCATGATGGGCCGCGATCAGGAATTCGCCCGCCTGCTTGATATGTTCGAACGCGTCTGCTCTCAAGACTCCGCTGTGGCTTTGATCGGTGCACCATCGGGTACAGGAAAATCACGTTTGGCTTATGAGTTGCTGCTCAAAGCTCGGCAAAAATGCTTTTTCATAAGCCATGTGAAATTCTCAGAGCATGAACGCAATTTGCCACTTAGCGCCATGATGCTGCTCCTGGCGGAACACAGCCACTATTTAAGAAGTCGAACAGCCACAGAACTTCAGCAGTGGCAGCAAAAGGTTCTCGAGCGTCTTGGTTCCCGTGGGCGGTTGATAGCTGAGCGTTTTCCCTTTTATGAAGGCCTTCTGCCAGTATATTCGACCGCCAGCACTGGTCATCTTGAATTGGACAGTCAAGTTTTTAATGAAACCCTGGCTGAGTTTCTGGATCTTTTTGCTGCCAGTGGAGAAAGCCAATTAATCCTCGTTGATGATCTGCAGTGGGCGGACTGGCAAAGCCTTAAAGTCCTGGGTGTCCTCGCGGATAGGATATGGACTCAGCGCAGTCGTGGAGGGATGCTGCTTGGAACTTATCGCTCCGATGAAGTGGACCAGGACCATCCTCTCAGCAACGCCATCCTGACGAACGCACCGGACTCAGGCCTTATTAAACTCGGCCCTCTATGCCGCAGCGATGCGGACCAACTGGTCACCGCCCTTCTGGAAGAGGAAGGCCCAGAAATCGTTCAGCTGCAGGACCTGACCTATCGACTCACAGCCGGTAACCCCTTTTATATCTATGAGTATCTCAAGTCAGCGATTCATAATGGAATCTTTGCTTTGGATAAAGCCTCTCGAACCTGGCATTTCCATAGAGAGCGGATTCCACACGCTCATCTTTCCAGTGGTGTTGCCGGTCTGGTGACGGATCGCATCCGTAACCTGGAAACCATCGAACAGGTCCTGATAGGAATTGCGAGTATCGCCGGTCAGGCCATGGATCGACGGGCTTTGTCGCGGCTTTTGTCGCTGCTCCTGAAAATGCGTGGTTTGGATCAGAGCCTGCCTGATCTGCAGAGCCAGAATCAAAAAATAGAGTTGGCTTATCAGGGGCTTCTCCAGAAGAATCTGCTGGTCTCGGATACCCGATACTTTCGATTTTTTCATGACAAGATTCAAGAGGCTTCTTACTCTATTTTGTCTGACCCTGAAAAAGCTGCGCTCCACCCAGCCTATGGATTGTGGTGTGCTGAGGATCAGTCAAACCACCAGGATCAGACTAATGAAAGCCTTAAATTGGAAGCGGCCCATCACCTGTGCAAGGGCGACCGAACAGTACTTTCGGCTTTTGCACGCGGATTTCTCATCGATGCCGCGAAATCCGCTCATAAGGTCTTCGCCTACGATAAGGCCAAGGATTACCTCAAGGCTGTCGTCGAAGCTCTTGATGCGCAACCTGGAACAGCTTGGCAGGAGCGGTTTGAGGCCCTGGCCCTGCTGGCGGACACTCTGTCGATTTCTGAACAAATCGCCGAGGCCATGAAGCTCTATGATGCGCTGCTCGAGTTCCCTTGCACACCATTCCAACGTGCGACCATCTACTGCAAAAAATGTGAATTCGCCCTGAATCTTTTCGATTATAAGCAGGCGCGTGATGCCAGCGCCGCTGGATTGGAAGCCCTGGGTGCAAAGATCATGACCGGCTGGATTTCATCCTGTCTCACAGTGCTCTTTCTGCTGCCCATTTTGATAATTTACGCCTATTACTTCAAATACTTTGGTCGGCAGACTCACGAAATCACAGATGATACTGTGAAACTTCGGTTTCAGCTGATGTTAAAAAATGAAATTTCCCAGTATTTCATTCTGCCGGTGGCGGCCATCGCCAATGCCATCTTTTTGGCTTTTGAATTGCTACGCTATAAGGATTGTGACCCTCGAGCCATCCTGTTCAATTACTGGGGCATTGCGAGTTCCACTTTTGGTTTTCAGAAACTCGGCAATATGCTTTTCGCCAAAGCCTTTCAGTACTTCGACCGTACTGGCAATCCCATCGAGAAGGGCTTTGTGCTATTTTCCTGGGGCCTCGTCTGCGATATGCCCGCCGGCAATCTCAGTGGGGCCCATGAGAAGATGGATGAAGCCGTCCGAATTCTCGCGCCGATCGGCGAATCTTTTTGGCAATCCATATCACTCGTTGGCCTTGTCTTGATCGACTCGTTTGGCGGC
>JBGSRE010000145.1:0-5790 GCA_041737755.1 Oligoflexus sp. | reverse complement strand
GAGGTCGACCATGCAGAAGGCGTTCTGCGAGGGCTACGCACGAAAGGGGATCTTTGGGTCCATCCCTTCACTCTGGATGAAGTTTCGCGTTACTACTTTCCCGAATGGAATGCAGAACAGATTGCCTTTCTATACATGATGTTCGGAGGAGTTCCATATTACCTCGATCGGTTTGATGCCAGAAAGCCCTTTTTGAGATCGATAAATGATGCCGCGTTTACGGATGAATCTATTTTTCTTGATGAAGTGGATGCAATTCTTAAGGTTGAATCAACGGGAGAAGGAGCCCTTCTGAACGTTAAACGCATTCTGGGATCGCTTGGACAGGAAGGAAAGACTGCGGTAGGAACTGAAAAAGAGACAGGTATCGCTAGCGCTCACGTTCACCAAATTTTGAACCGTCTGGAAAGTTATGGGATCATAAAAGAACTTGTTCCATTTGGTGCAAAGAAAAGGAACAAGGCCGGTGTTCGATACCACATGGACGATTTCTTTCTGAACACATACTTTCAGATACTCGAACCTATGAGTGCAAAAATACGAGACAATACTCGACAAGGGATGCCTTTGAGCGACCTTGTCAGTTCAGATAACGGATACTACATTCCCAATTTTACGGGGAAAGCCTTTGAACTATTGCTTACAAACATACTGATTGCGGGAGCTACAAATATTTCTCATCGTAAAGCATTGCTTTTTTCGAAACTCCACGTGGGAAGCTCGAGCTTTCAAGTAGGGACTTTTTGGACTCCGAATCAAACTCAGATCGATATAGTCGTATCCTGCAGCGATGATAGGCAGGTACGCATACTGGAAGCAAAATGGAAAGGATCGGCTGTTGGTCTTTCGGAAGGGGAAGGATTCATACAGGCACTCGAGTCCAAAGCTTATCCCCTTCCCAGTGACAGCTGGTCGAAAAAGCTATTTCTTGTTCTATCGGGGGGGGCGACAGATGCTTGCGAGAAAAAGGCTAGGGATCGCGGTGTTTCGATCATAACGCTAGACGATCTATTTGCTTAACCAGTCTAAGAAATGTAGCTCAAGGAACTATCTTTTTGTCGCCAAATCTTTCCTGCTCGTCATAGGGCTATTCGATCATTTTCAGAAGTCGCAACAGAACTGTCCTATCACTATGCATAACAGGATCAACAGCTTCCTCGTGGGACATTTGCGCGGAAAATACTTGGCATGCGTAGCATGAGATCCCAATGTTCTAGGGCGTCCAACGTTCAAACTACTGTGGATTTTGGCGTATGATCAGGCCCCCAAAAGGAACAGCAACCCCGTTAGGGGTCCTGTATGGAAGCCTTTCGGCTGTGTATGGTTCAGCTAATTTCTTGCAAAAACTTTTGCAGTTTCTGTAGAACGACTCGAGGAATCTCATGGGCTCCAGAAAAATGAACGAAATTCAGTGCATAGTTGTGCAGTTGAAAGAACTTCGCGAGATCTTCCGCTGATTGAAAGGGGAGAATGGGATCGTTTTGGCCGTGGGATTGAAATACTTTAAGACCAGTTCTTTGAGCGAAAAGTGGTTCCCAACGTGCTTGAGCAATGAGGCTACTAGAAAGTTGCAGCAGCGCTGCCGGTGCTTCTCGCATATGCAGAGCGACATCACAGCTGAGCATCGCTCCCTGACTGAATCCTCCCACGATCAGTTTCGTATAGCGAGGCTGAAGCTCTTCGAGAAGCTTTTGCATTCTTTGACTGGCGTGTTCGAGGCCGTCTGGAATACGATTTGCAAAAGGGCGACGATTGCCTGTCAGCATCGCCTCCTGCAAGGCGATCATATCAATCGGAAACCAGGCGCGACCTTCTGTGTGCGGGCCGATGGGAACGCTTAGGATGCCATTAGGAAAGTACCAGTCAAAGTTTTGCTCTGGATCCAGCTCAGGAGCCAGAGCACTGAGATCACGAAAATCAGCGCCGTATCCGTGCAGAAGAACAATGGCCTTTTGATTGCCAGGTTTTTCCCACACAATGCAATCCAATCCTGCAACCTGCTTTTGGTAAAATTCGCGCATCCTGCCGTTTCCTTGCTTCAAGGGTCGTTCAAAACACCTCAGAATTAGCAGCTAAGCGGCAGAGAGGGCAAGTCTAATCGGGTGGAGCCTTCAGGTCATAGACTGTCCCCTGCTGGCTACCGAGGTGGAGGGCAGAAGAGGCAGCTTATACCTTGGCCTTTAGTATCATGGTTTCGATCAGATCGGCGGCTGGCATTCGGCAATGCAAGTCCCAGGATTTGCCATGGACAAAGACATCACTGAGATCGGTGACGAGCATGATCTCGAGTCGACCATCTTCTACGGCTCGTACTCGTGCAGCCTGGAATCCCCAAAATCTTTGCAGCTTGGGATAGACCGCTTTATAAAGACTCTCTTTACTAGAAAAGATGAGAGTCAGGGCTTCTTCTCGGGTCATTTTTTGACTTTCCGCGACTTCCTCGAGCTCGTCTTCATCGCAGCAGATATGCTTGATCATCTGAGCTGTGGCTTCAGCGATGATTCTTTCGACATCGATGCCAAGACATTCCATATTTTTCGCCTGACCAACCACAGCTGTGGCCAGACGATCCGTATGGGATATGGAACCTATCAGCCCCTGTGGCCAAGCTGGAGCCCGATCTTCGCCAATAGGTATCGCCTGTGGCTGGGAATAGCCTAAATTTTCCATGCACAGCTTGGCGCAAAGACGTCCACATAGAAATTCAATTTGTCTTTTTTTAACGGCATAACGCAGAGTGAGCGGCAGTTCCAATCCTTCTTCCATAAACTGATCGAGCTGAAGGCTGGCCAAATCGAAGCTGAGTGTCCACTGAAAAACCCCATGAGGAAGCTTATTCACACTCATGGGGATCTGATTGCGTAGGCTCATAAATTCCCGATTTTGAGGCTTCGAGGTGAAGGCCTCACCTCAGGATATTACTCAGGAAATGTATAACTGATATCAACTTTGGAATCAAGGCTCGGATCAAAGTTCAAAGTGATGGTCGACCCGGTGCGGGTATAATCGGTGGTCACTTGGCCTTCATAGTAGACGGTCCAGGTACCCAGTTCAGGATCCTGAATGCCGAGCAATTCAAAAGATTTTTGCAGGCCGCGATACTTAAAGCTCAGATTAAATTCTGTCTTCACCGTCACCGAGCAGGTCGCAATGAGGTTCTGATCGACGATAGTAATGCCATTGCCCAGACTGCAAGTGCCGGCTAGCATATCAACCTTAGCCGTGTTCGGCAGTGGGGTTTGACCCAAGGCAAAGATACGAGCTGCACCATCGGGAACATCGTAACTGAGGGTCAGAGTCTTGCCAGCTTGATGCTGGGCAGCCGTGATGGTGAAAAGATCACCCTGCTGAATGAAGGAAACGGGTGTGGCTCCATCGAGCAATTTAAAGTTCGACCCACCCTGCATCAGGGGGATGGTATAGGCCAGCTTAGGTCCCTCACGGAAGGTATAGTCGGCTTGAATGGTAGCTCCATCCAATGGTGCTTGAGCAAAGGCGACTTCGCTCTTGGCAGCATCATAGCTGAAGTTGTTGACGGCAACATTATTGACTTTCATCAGCAGCGTGCCATTCAAGGGCAGTTTGGCCAGAGTAAAGCGATCGAAAAGTGCTGTGTTCAGTCGATAATCGACCATAATATTCGCAGTCGCTGCTGGCTGTTGGGCAAAGCTAATGACTCGGGCATTGCTGGTGAAGCCACCGGCACCGAGGGCTGTGCCATTGACCTTGACGGTGATCGTGCCAGGTGCGGGATCCTTGAGCAGAGTTACGCTATTGAACATGGGCACTGAACCCACGCGATAGCTGGCGTTGAGCTTGCTGCCGTTAGCAGGTTCTTTGCCGGCCGCAAAGCTGATCGTTTTTGCGACCAGGGTATAGCTGGTCGGATCCACAGGGGTTACGACGCCTGCTGCGGACTGCACGGTCAAAGCTAAAGAACCAGCATCGGGTAAATTTTTGATCTCGAAGGTGCTAGTCAAAAGCAAGGCGATGTTATCGGAAATACGATTCAGGGTCGTTTTATAGCTGGCGTCACAGATATTGCCGTAGTTGACGCCAGGAGTGGACTTGTAATTAAACAGACGAATATACTGGGGAGCCTCGTTGAAAGCGCTAGAGCACAGAGCTTTAGAGGGGGCAATAATTCCGTAAAGGCCAGCATCCTTGCCAATTGTTCTTTTCATTGTATTTTCAACATAAGCAGTCAAATAGTTTTCTTTGGCCCAAGGTAGAGTCCCACAATCGCCGCCATCTAGACTGCAGTTATCTTCGTCACTGACGATAAGGACGGCCACGGAAGATCCCGCGCGTACCCAAGGCTTTTCCGTACAGCGAAGGCCGACGACCGATTGACGAACGCCTTGCTCATTGCCATCGCCATTGGTGCCTGCATTGATTGCAGTGGCAAATTTGCTTGCAGCATCAGCGTCGCCGGCGTTAATTATGGTCGTATTGCAGGCTTCTTTGCCTTCGGATGCTGGATCTTTGGCATAATTTATTGCTTGAGCAGCAGTGAAATTAGGGAAAGCAGGCGCTGTGGTGATGACGCTGATTCGCCAGTTGGCATCCTTAATCGATACCAAGAGCTCGTTCAGTTTAGTCGCAAGGTTGGTTTGTTCTTGGCTCATCGAGCCTGAGTTGTCAATCACGACCAGGATATCGACCAAACCTTTTTTGCCTGTTTGATCGAAGGTGTCCGTCATCGCAAGGCCAGGGTTGCCCTGTTTGAAAGTATTGGTTTCTGGACTTCGGGTATTCTGGGTAAAGTTTTCGGTTTTTTTCGTGTTGATATCGACCAGTGCGACGCTGGTGGCGACGGATTTAAGGTCGAGCGCAAATTGATAGGCTGCGTCCTTAATAGCAGACGTAGGAAAGCTGGCAAACAGAGAGTCGGGGTTAGTCTTCAAAGCGCCAGGCACAGTCAGCTCAGTAGAACTGATAGGTGCTGTGGTGATGCCGTTCTCATCAGGCTGACGCTGCTCTGCATCTTCACTGACAGCGGGGGGTGGATCGATGGTCGCCTGCTGCGACTCGCCGCGGAAATTATTATTGCTACAGGCGACCAAGAATAGAAGGCTACTCATGCCTGCCAGCATACTTCGCAGTAAGTTCCCGTGACCCAATAAGTTCATTGATCGACTCCCCTCTTGTCTTTTTGTGTACGCCCAGTACTTTTTTGCCGACCCTTGCCTTGACCTTTACTCATATCTCTATCAAATCTTTGGCAAATTGTTTCTTGTCCAACAGAAAATCTAGGCTCGAACTACGTATGAAGGTTTCTATCGACCCTTATCGGCGTTTCGAAAGGAAGCTTGAGGAAAAAATGGATTTCGTAATTTTTAATAATGCTTCCCATAGCTTGATGTGGGCTTTATGTCTTCAGTGAAAGATTCTCCAATCCATACCCACGAGGTTCTTATCGCCTTTGTATTTGCCTATCCTTTGACCAATGCATTAACCTGTAAGAAATGGCAAAAGGTGAAAATTGATGAAGAAACTGATAGTCATTGGCTTAGGAATGCTGTGTGGATTGGTCGCCAGTCCCAGTTATGCGAACTGGACCCTCAATCTGGGTTATCATAATCCTATGAACGCCAACCTGGGGGCGAACTTCCTGTATTGGGGCAGTCAGTGGAACTTTGAAATCGGCATCGGTTGGGTCGATGGGGATGCGAAAGCCACCGACGATAAAGACGAGGCCGTGAAGGATGACGACAAGGTCGCATTCGCGGCGGCTGGCGACGTCAACCTCAAGTATCGGTTTACAACGGGTGCCGTAGCTCCCTATCT
>JBGSRE010000137.1:0-2354 GCA_041737755.1 Oligoflexus sp. | reverse complement strand
CCCAGACAATTTTCTAGAATCGAAGCGGCCTATACTTCTAGCAACTACAGCTATGCACGTTTACTTTTACGGCAAACGACCCAATACTGCATCGGCTGCCATGCGGCATCGGCAAACAAAAGTTCGGCCGTCGCTGTTTTTGCAGAACCCATCCAGAATCTGAGCGATCTGGAGAAAGCGGAATACTTCGGTGCCACCAGACGGCATGAAGAGGCCATGCTCGCCTATGAACGCTTTCTGAGTGATAAAAAATTCAAAATGTCCCAACCTGAACTTTGGGAAAAAGCTGTTAAAAACCTGATGGCCATCACCATTCGCATTCGAAATGATGCCCACATCACGCTCGAGATGGCCAGCGCACTTTTGGATGAAGGCGGTTACTCTCCCCAACAAAAAGAAATGCTGCAGGTATGGCGAACTTCAGCAAAAGCCTGGAGCCAGGAAAATATCAGTCAAAAGCTAGCGGGCAAAGATCTTTTAAACAAAGCCGAACAGCTGATCGACAACGGCAAAAAGTTGTCCCTCAAGGGCCCCAATTTGGGCTATATCGAATTTATGCGAGCCATGACTCTGCTCAATGAACTGGCGATGAGTGATGCCAAGGATGCCCTGAAGGCTAGGTCTTTTCTCCTAACGGGCCAGACCAGCGAAAATCTCCGCGAAGTGTTTATTTGGATGCATCCCGAAGCTTATTATGAAGCCTGCATTCGACTCATGCCGCACTCTCAGGAAGCTAAAGACTGTTCCAAGCGTCTCGAGTCCTATCAAAGTCAAGAGAAAGATCCGATACTGGAGAAAGACCAACTGCAGCAGCTGATCAAGCTGGCGAAATAATCAATGAGGCGAACTGTCAGACTATAATCTGTCCGTTCGCCTCGTCGACACATCCTAAGCCATCACCTCGCCAACCAGTATAAATGGCATAGATAAACGCCTCAGGTCTTTGCTATCTACTGCACTTAATTGCTATTAGAAGAACCATCAAAAGCTTCAAATAAGTTTTTTTGACCATTCAAGACTCATCTCTGTCAGAGATCTCTATTTTTTAATGCAACTCTTTGCAATAAAATTTGCAATAAAAGAACCCAGGAAGTAAACTTTTCTTGTCAGCTTTCTTTAAACCAGGAGGGAGTTTCCATGAAAAAAAATATTCACCCCCACTATGATTGGGTGGTTATAGAAGATGCATCGAGCGATTTTCGAATCCTGACCCGCTCCACCCAGAAATCGGAACAGACCACGAAGTGGACCGATGGCAAAGAGTATCCCTTGATTACCGTAGAGGTTTCCAGTGCATCCCATCCTTTCTATACGGGCAAACAGAAAGTAATGGATACGGCCGGACGCATTGAGCGCTTTCAGAAAAAATATGCCAAGGCTGGAAAAGCATGATGGATAGCTTTGCCTCCTATCAAAGCCAAATCGTAAGGCCCCAGGGGATGGCTCCGCCCGCCCCTTCGCTGCCAAAGAATTTATCTCTGGCCTGGAACTTGGAAGAAGTATCAGGCATCACTCAGTCCCATAAAAATATTCTGGTCTATTTCTGGAATCCATCTTCCGAACTGCAGGCGATGATTGATGCAAGCAATTTTCAGGATCTTCCGAAACATCAGGAGATCTACTCGGCGGGAGAAGCCAAAAGCTATTTCGCAACAAAACACAGTCCACTTTTAGATCGGCTCTATGAAGAGCTGACTCCACTCCTACAGAAATTCTTTGACTTGAGTCGAAACTCCCAATACCAAATCACTCTGGGCTGTCCCCAGGATCGCATGTGCCCGCTTTTTCATGTTGATCATATCAGTCTGCGAATGATCGTGACTTTAAAAGGTCCTGGCACCGAATGGCTCAATGATCACGATGTGATTCGAAAAAATTTAGGCAAGGGCAGCAATAAGAATATTGTACGGGATGATGCCATCGTGCATGAACTGAAGTCCTACCAAGTTGGTATTTTGAAAGGTGAAGAATATCCCGGTAACTTTGGAAAAGGGGTCGTGCATCGTTCACCAGCAGTCCCTCCCAATCAGGAGGGACGCTGGTTTTTACGAGTCGATGCAAGGCAGCGTCGGCGCTCCTAAAAATGGATGATTTCGTCCCTTTGACTCGCCAGGTACATCCAAGTCCAAATACAAAAGTCCAGACGACCAAGGCCAGAACGGGGAGTAGAATACTCCTCATCTAACACCACCTCTTAGGATGATACCTGTGATACTATAATTGGAAACAGCCAAAAGAAAGGGAGGACTCCCTTGCTGAAAAAAATTATGGTCCTTGGCCTGCTTCGATCCAGTTTTATCTTGCCTCTGCTGGGCTGCAGCCATACCGAAACAGAACAGGAATGGAAGTCTCGT
>JBGSRE010000092.1:0-3103 GCA_041737755.1 Oligoflexus sp. | reverse complement strand
GCCGGACGCATCTTCAATTTAGGCCATCATCAGCCCCATAGTTTAAAGGAATTCACCCAAATCCTGGCGCAAAGACTCCTCTTCGAAGTCGAAGATGTGCCTTTCCCTAAGGAACGCAAAGCTATCGATATCGGCGACTACTATGGATCCTACGAAGATTTCCGCAAGGCCACCGGTTGGGAACCAAAGATCACTCTGCAGCAAGGTTTGGACCAAACTATCGATTTCTATACGGAGCATCTGAGCAAGTATCTGCAAGCATCGGGGAGAAATTCCTGATGGAAAGCACTGCCTACGAAGCCTTGGCTCAATCGGAAGAAACCGGCTGGTACTATAGGGCCCGACTGTATGCTGTGGAAAAACTCATCCGCCGTTTCTCACCCAAGCGGCCTCATCCTCTGCGCATTCTGGATATTGGTTCAGGAACGGGCGGCAGTACGGTGGCCCTTGCCCCATACGGCAAAGTTATGGGTATCGAGCCTTCTGCTCTGGCCCGCCGCCTCTCCCAGCAACGCTTTCCTCAGCTGGATATCAAGCCATGGCCCATCGAGAACCTTGCGCAAGAAACAGAGGAAAATTTTGATGTGGCCGTGATTTTGTGCGTGCTCTATCACCAGAATATTGAAGATCCAGGCAAGGCCCTGCATCAACTCGCCCAGGTCCAAAAGCCTGGTTCCATTCTCATCTGGAATGAACCTGCTTATCCTTTTCTGTGGCGACAGCATGATCGACAAACGGCAGCAGGCCGAAGATTCTATCCTGCCGCCATGCACCAGCTCCTTAAGGAGCAAGGCTATGAGTTGGTTTTCCAGTCCCATCTTCTGGCCTGGGCTTTCCCTATCGCTATGCTGCTCTCACTCCGTGATCGCTGGCGCTGGGGTCAGGATCGCCGCAGCACCTCGCATGAGGAGGGAGCCGATCATCGTGAGGTACCCCCTCCCATCAATCGACTGCTCCGCTGGCTGACTCTCGGGGAATGGCAGCTCAATTTCTGGGGCCTTGGATTGCCGTTTGGGGTATCGCATCTTTTGGTAGCGAAAAAACTGTAGCCAAAGAAAAGGCTTGTGTCGCTCGATCCGGGTTTAGTCTGCACGCCGCGCGTCAAATCCATCGTGAGGATCGGCAGGGCCTCAGTCAGTTGATAAATTATATGGCGAGGCCACCCATTGCCGAGGAGAGGCTCACAAGAAATGCAGCGGGTGATATCGAGTATAAACTCAGGCAGCCTTGGGCAGATGGGACAACGGGATCAAGCTGAGCCCTTCTGAGTTGATCGAAAAGTTGATCGCTCTGATTCCTCCCCGCAGCAGCCCATTGGTTCGCTATGGAGTGGTTTTTGCGCCAAATTTCAAGAGGCGCGATGAGATTAGCCTTTGCCCTGGTCAACGCAAACGCAAGGTTTCGGTGGGCGCTACCCCTTGTGCCGGCAAGTCGAATAAAGTCAAGGTGGGTGCCCTTAGCTGGACCCGACTTTTGCGGCGGGTATTCGCAGTGGATGTTTCCAAGTGTCCCCGCTGCGGTGCCGATCTTGAGATCATAAGCGCCGTACTGGATCCCGCGCAGATTTCCCGCTATCTGAAATACGTTGGTATGCCCGCAGCACGTCCGCCCCGAGCCGGCATCAAGATGAAAGTTCTTTGTGATGATTGGTGCTAGGAGGCTATAATAGTCTCGACCTAGCACTGAGACCCATTGACTCTGCGTTAAAAATCAACCTAATTGTGATAGAGAATGTGTGGGTGCTGCAGGCTGCTACCGTATGTATTTTCCAGATAAAACTTGGCCTTGAGCCATTGACGCAAATTCCCAGTCCTATCCGCACATTTCAAAAGCCAAGTAGCTGAAAGCGGCAGTACGGTTTGGATTGCCTTCAGGCTTGATCTTCATGCCTAACGTTCGTCCTTGCTTTCTGGAGTCAAACGTATGGATATCCTGCTCATTCTCGGAAATCACCTGTTCGATGTCGAACTTGCTTTAAAGAACGGGATCAGCGCCGATAAAACCCTGGTCTATATGCGCGAAGATCGCGAGCTATGCACGCATTTCCACTACCACCAACAAAAAATCGTCCTCTTTCTCTCCGCCATGCGAACTTATAAAGAGGAGCTGGAATCTTTCGGCTTCACTGTTCACTATGAAAAACTTGGAAACGACAATTTAACTTACGATCTTGCTTTTTCAAGTTTCCTCAAGCAGCAAAAAGCCAAGCGGGTCTTTCTTTACGAAATCGAAGATAAGTTCTTTGAACAGCGCATCCGCACTCTGCTTTTGCATTGTGGGGTCCAAGTCTTGGAATGGGAATCCCCCATGTTTCTTACTTCACGGCCCCTCTTTCAGGCCTATCTTCAAGACGTAAAAAAGCCATTTATGAAAAATTTCTATGAGCGTCAGAGACAAAGATTAAACGTTATGCTGGATGAAAAGAAGAAACCGCTTGGCGGGAAATGGAGCTACGATGAAGAAAACAGGCAGCGTCTGCCGGAAGATCAACAGCCTCCGGCTTTGCTAGAGCATAAGCGTTCAAAAATTGAAGGCGAAGTCATTGATCTTGTGACGCGTGAGTTTAGGAGTCACCCCGGTCGAGCGGCTGGGTTCTGGCTGTGCAGTGGGCGCCAAGAGGCGCGGGCTTGGCTGGATGATTTTCTGAAGCGTCGGCTATATGATTTTGGACCCTATGAGGATGCGCTGGCCAAACATTCCCCCTTTGTCTATCACTCCGTCCTCTCCCCCTTGCTCAATCTTGGACTGCTCACTCCCGCCGAAGTTCTGAACATGACCCTGGCCTTTGCCGCGAAAGAGGAAATTCCGTTGAATTCTCTGGAAGGTTTTGTGCGGCAGATCATGGGCTGGCGTGAGTTTGTCCGAGGCATCTACCAGAACTTTAGCGAAAGGCAGGAAACCAGTAACTTTTGGAATCATAAACGTCGGCTCAGCTCGCATTGGTATGAAGGCAACACAGGAATCGAGCCTTTAGACGATGTCATTCAGAAAACTTTGCGCTACAGTTATGCTCATCATATCGAACGCTTGATGGTCATCGGCAGCCTGATGCTTCTGCTCGAAGTGGACCCTGTAGAAGCGCATCGCTGGTTTATGGAAATGT
>JBGSRE010000029.1:0-6545 GCA_041737755.1 Oligoflexus sp. | reverse complement strand
CCGTGCTTGAACAGAATCTCATTGAAGTAGTGGTGACAGCTCCTCCTGAGTCGGGGCTTTAGCATTTGCGGAATAATGGCTTCGATATGAAGGGTTGCTTGCAAAAGCCCGCGTGCTTCTTCTAGGACGAAGCTTTTTGCCTGGCCTTTGACTTTGGGGTTAGTGAGGGCCAGCGAGCAAAGAAAAAAGGCTTTTTGATCTTCCAAGGGTAAAAAAAAGTCGTATGGCAGGCCCATTCTTTGCAGAAGCGACTTCGCTTCATTGAAATTGTTATTGTAGTAGGTGCAAAGTTGCTGCTCATCGTCGATGCTTTGCAAGGTCTTCAACCAGCCAGCAGCAGCCTCCTTGGCCATTTGAATCCAGTAAGCCCGCAGTTCCTCCGGAGTCACCAGATCCGGGCGATTCACAGCCCTACTGGGCGTCCTGAGTCCCTGCGTGAGGAGATAGGACAGACTGCCATCGAAGATTGCAAAGTAATCGCCGTTCTGGGCCTGCTCGTAGGCAGAGGCCAGCGCAGTCTGGGAATACACCGAAAAAGCGCCTTCTTCTTTGCCTTTGAGGCCGAGAAAAAACCGATTGAAATCGAGAACGGTGGCATCAAATCGTTCATCATTCATCAGCCGATCGACGATCTCACTCTTCGGCAAGGGATTCAGCGCCTCGATTTCATCCAAGCTTAATCCAGGACTGCCTGCATGCAGTGCCCGGGCTGCCTTGTCGATCCAGGCTCGTCTTTCCCAAGAACCCTCGGTTGTCATCAGCTGCGATGCCGGAGAGCGGTCCGAACACGAGGCATGCAAGAGCAGAGATAAGAAGAGCAGTACCGATGGAAAAAAGTAGCTCACTGTCAGAACCTCTTGGTGGAATGGGGAAGCCTCGAATGGCAAATATCTGTTAAAGGCTCGGCAAGTGGCAAAAGGCCCGCAGTAAGGCGAACCTGGATGAAGTCAATCGTCATAGGCTTGATACTGTAAGTTAGGGATCGCAGCGCACATCGTTGGGCACATTGCCCATCATCAAGTTGCTCGTATCGATACGATTTGTTTCTCCATGACCATCACAGCGAATGGCACCACCGCTTTCGCCGGCGATGTTTTCCCGAAAGGTATTATTGCGGAAGGCGATTCCAGCACTATCCAAGAGATAGATAGCCCCTCCTTCGGTTTTGCTTTGATTGCCGATAAAGCTGTTGCCTTCAATCGTAATACTGCGGCCATGGGTGATGAGCAAAGCACCTCCACCCGCCCCATCATTTCTGTTATCCTGCAGGAGATTTCGTCGGAAAATGACGTTGGGATTGTCGGCGATAATTTCCAAGGCTCCGCCTCGTTCCAAAGAATAATTTTTTAGAAAACTGCTATCTTCAATAATGGCTGTGACTGTCCCCCGGATATAGAAAACTCCGCCACGCCGCCAGGTGTTATCATTCACATTCAAATCATCCTTCCTGGAGTTTTCAAATACAGCAAAGCGGACCTCCAAACGCCCCACAATCGCATCACTCTGACAGTTAGGGTCAGGGCACATGCGAATCCCCGCCCAACCAGTTTCAATGTTTTCAGCCACGAATCGAACTTTTTCGTTGGCTTTGCCATCGATTTTCAGCGACCCGCCTTCAATCGAGAGCCGATACTTACCGCGAAAAATAACGTCGACACCGCTCGACACGACCAGAGTTTTGCCGGCACCGAGGGTAAGGTCGCCCACCACATAAACGGGTGACATCGATGCGTCCCAAATACCCGACACAGCTCCGCTGACTTCAATTCCTCCGCCTGGAATTCTGGTCTTAACCCCCTCCTGAACGGCATCTTTAGGAGGATCGGGAATCTTGAAAGTTTCCTCAGTGACGGTCGGCATAGGCAGATCGGGAGCGCTAGGACTTGGACTGGTGCTTGCAACTGCATCCGCGGCTTTCTCTGGCTCGGCCTTACTCCGAAAATTGAGATACTTGGATTTGCAGGCTTCAATGCCGAAAAGGATCACAAAAGACAGGAGAAAGATGTGAATCATAAAGCCCTCTTTAATAAGCTACCGGAGATCGACTTGAACTTTCTTTTAAGGCCAGAATTTTTCAATCCTGCATGATGGGCTGGAGATCGTAATTGGCCGCATTGCACCAATCCGTGTTACGGACTCGTCCCGATTCGGACCGAACGATCAGCGGCTGCCGATAGGCCATAGGCCCACGCTGGAAAGGGTTGAACACAAAGCCGCAGCGTTGATAGGCAGCCTGAAGCAAGCTATTCATTGGCTTCCAGGTTGTAAGCATAACCGAGTTGGTGTCGCTGAAGAGCTGGCGAGCTATCGCCGGCGCATAGGCTGGGAGAAGATCTTCCCGCACAAGCTCTAAAAAGTAGATGGCCGTTCGCCGTCTATTGTCGGTCGTATAGACGAGAACGCCGATGAGATCGCGACCTTCATGAATCTGCATGACATTAAAACGCTTGAGCGGATGACCAAAAACTCGCCAATTAAAAAACGCCGGCGAGAGAGCATTGCGAATGGGAGCTCCCGATTTGGGACGTTGCTCAAGAAACTTGCTTAATTCCGGAGTGAGTTCCCGAACGATTTTAAAGTTAAGCTCTGGCGCACGATGCCGAGCAAATGAGATGCGAAAGAGAGAACGCGGTAAAAACAGAGTGTCGAAATCATGAATACTCTGCCATTGCAACTTTTTCACAAAGCCCGGATAGGAGCTTGGCCCTGGAATACCAATCATATCGAGACGAGCTTCCTGTTTGATCAAATGATCATAGGTGAGGATGGCCAACTTTTGAAAAAGGCCTCGCCTCTGATAGGAGGGATGGGTCATCGTGTCCATGGACTGATAGATGCGAATGGGTTGCCCTTCCACTTCATAGAGCTCCGGTATCACGCCATAGGATGCGATCGATTTGCCCTGATGAATGGCTTCAAAGGCCACCAGCGGCCCTATGGGATTCTCCCGGTATTTCCAGTCGAAATACTTAGTCCCCACACAGGCTCCGAAGCAGAGTTCAAACATCTCGGAGAAGCGTTCCAGGTTTTGCATCGAGACGAGGGAAAATTCGATCTCTCGTTGAATCTGATCATCCGCCATGACATTCTCCTTGCAGCTTTAGATCGAAATAACTCTTCGGCCTCGGTAGCGAAACGCCGATACCGCACCCGAGATTTGGACTTCCATATCACTAGGTTCAGCCGCATAGAGACGCGGAAGACTGAACATGGAAGCCCGGTTGCCTGGAAAAATATTGGCCAGACGCGTGGTCGTTGCCGTATCAAATCCGCATTCTTGGGCCAAGGCGAATTCACGTTCCGCCGCGTGCTGAAGGCCCCCAAAGGGATAGGCAAAATGCCGAACCGGCTTGCCCAATCGCTGCTCGATCTGCTGTTTGGATTGCCAAATTTCCTGTCTGGCTTGCTCCAACGGCAGTTTGCGAAGGTTTGGATGATTCCGAGTATGGGCTCCAATCGTGACCAATGGATGCGCGGCCATCGTCAGCAGCTCTTCCCAACTCATCGAGAGCTGATCGATGATCGCCCTACTTGCTTCCGCTCCGAACAAGAGCCTGGCAAGTTGCTGCTGGCTTTCGCCTGACGAAATCTCAAATTGCTGGCTAATCTGATCAAAGGCCATCTCTCGCTGGGCAGGCGATTGCAAGAGGAACTCATGCTGCACTCCCTCTCGCTCATAAGCAAGACGAGTCTTTGCCAAAAGAAGGTCTTCCAGCAGATACCACCAATGGAGCAAGGTCTTGTCCGGATAACCCGTGGTGAGATAGAGAGTAAAAGGCACGCCCGCATCCCGCAGGATGGGAAAGCCCCTGGTAAACACATCGCGATAGCCATCATCAAAGGTAAAGGCAACAAACTTCGCCTCGCTCTTGCCTTTTCCTTGCAGCCTGTCGCGCACTTCATCCATAGAAAGAAAAGCATAGCGGTGTTGCCGAAAGAGTCGAACGATGTCTTCCAGTGTGGCTCCGGTAACTTCAAGATCCTTGCACCAGCCCACCCGCTCGACCGGCATATGATCCGCAATGCGATGCAGCATCACAATACAGCCGATGCCACTGTAAAAAGGCGAAAGCAATTGGGATGAGCTTCGCACAATAAATTGTTTGACCTGACTCATAAGAGAGGGAGCCATAAGCAAAAGCCCCTGCTTTTTTACAACTGCAAATTTATCCTATTTTATCCTTTGATTGCCATGACGGCAAGAGCCGGCCCCCCGCTTGAAGGAAAACCGACTGGCAGTCGAGGCCAAGAGGACAAATGCTGCTGCTCACTTCTGAGCCTAAAATCACCACATCTCGGCTATTGTGCTGGGTTATTGTGCGATTTTTACGGTTCTATTGAGCTTCGCCAGCTAGTCATCGGTGCGTTTTTTTATTGGCGGATAGATCCTTTGGCGAACGTCTCCATGGCAAGAGAGGAGCGCTCCCCGTATTCCCCAATGGATCATTCCTTCCGCATATTCTTACTCATTCACGTCTGACTCTCGCACAAAACGACAATGAGTCTGATTCTCGGCTTTTCATTCATTTTCTGCTCAGGATAATTCTGTAGCTCCACAATTATTCTTTCATTCTTCTTCAAAGAGAGCGATGAATGCACCTTGCTTCGCAGCTTTGCCTGTTCGAAGGATATTTGAAGTGAAGCCATAGATTCAAAAGCCAGTGTGGCTTCCAGACATCGCGTGATAGGCAAGTGAATTGCAGTATCAAGAAAGGGAATGAAACAGTGAAGTATTTTCTGACAAGCTCATTATGGATAGCAGTAGTCGGAACTTTCCTGAACGGAGAAGCAGAGGCCGTAGATTTTCACGGCTACTTCAGAAGTGGGCTAGGTTTCAGTGAAGGCGCGAGCGATCAACAGTGTTTTCAAGTGCCTGGTGCTCCCGAAAAATTCCGTCTGGGCAATGAATGCGAAACCTACATCGAGGCTTCCTTTGTCCAGGATCTGTCGCCTCGACCCACCGAAAAAAGTCCGTCCTGGCGAGGCCAATTGACACTCGCCTTTCAATCATCCGCCCATCGTGATTGGGAAGCAACGACTCCTGATCTCAGCACTAAGCCAGACGGAACCGTGGACGTGTCGGCTGATATGACGACGGCTCTGCGCGAGGCTTTTGTCATCGCCGGTGCTGTGATCAGCCCGGAAAGTTCTGTATGGATTGGCAAGCGCTTCTATCGTCGGAAAGATATTCACATGCTCGACTTTTACTATCTCGACAATTCTGGGCCCGGTTTTGGTTTGGAAAATTTGCAGGCTGGTCCCGGCTACCTCCACCTAGCAATGACCCATCAGATACCGAAAAATGCAGGGCCTGCCCAGAAAAACTTTGATCTGCGATACTCAGGACTGGCCGTGGGTGAGGGTAATATGGAATTCGCGGCGCTCTACGCCACGGTCGGCCGGCTCGATTCGCAGTCGGGTGAATCCCTATACGAGAGCCTATCCGGCTTAACGCTTCAGATCTTTCATGACTTGCCTTTGGGCTCGGCGTTCAAAAACTCGCTGGCACTTCAGTACGGCCAAGGGCTTTATGGAACCAATGGCGTCTGGGGCAGCAGCCTGATCGATCAACGCGGAGGGTTTGGGAGTCAAAATATTGCCCAGGGCAACACCGACCTTCTTAACCAAAGAAAGGGTTCAAAAACCTATCGCATCATCGAGGTTTTGCGAGCCGAAGGCTTAGGCGATTTTTCTTTCGATTCTGTTGTGATGTATCAGAGGCTGGATTTTAACGGCGAATTCACTGATGGCACGACGATAGAGATTCCTGAAAAAACTGAGTTGACTGCTGGTATTCGTCCTATCTTGGCTTTAAGCCCTGAATTTTCCCTGGTCGGAGAATTTGCTCATCAAAAAGTTTCCAACGCCATCTTTTCGAGTGCCGAAGGCCGCTATGACGATGCCCACCTCACCAAGTATACGATTGCACCAACGATTGCACCGGCTCCTGGCCTATGGATCCGGCCTGCACTTCGCTTTTTCGTCACCTATGCGGAATGGAATAGTGCTGCAAAAGGCAAGATCCTTCGCGGCTCCTCGCAAAATGATAAGACATCCGGACTTTCCGTTGGCACGCAGGTGGAAGCCTGGTGGTAATAGCTAGTTTCTGAGAATGTAAGAAAGAAACCTTTTAGGTTCCAAAACTTTATCAGACTGCAATACCAATTTATTGAAAGCAAAACCTTGCTGTTGTTTTTGATCGTTAGGAGATTGCGATTTACTATATACAATCACCGAATAATTCCCAGCAGCCAAGACTACGTCTTTCGCAATAGTAACTTGAGTTTGTCCCATTGGAATTGGCACCCGAGCCCGTACCTTCAAGCCTTGCCTGAATTCAATAAAATAGATGGGGAGCGTCTGACCGCAAACACCATCCAAAATTAAAGTCGTCTTGGTATCGCTCTCCAATACAGCAAATGGAAAAGTGTAGGAAAGCGACCGATAATAGAGCTTGGACTTTGATGGCAGCGGAGTCGCTGTGGGAGATTCTGGCGCTGTACCGCAGTTACCACCAGGAAATGGTGGGGGTGGAGGTGGAGGTG
>JBGSRE010001019.1:0-12243 GCA_041737755.1 Oligoflexus sp. | reverse complement strand
AATCAAACATGCACGCCCTTTTTGGCTCTTGGAAATGGCCACAGCCAGTGCATAAGGACCATCGACAGCAGCTTCACCAGGACGATCAATCGATGGATCATCAACCGCTGCATCGATTGCAAAAATTTTGTAGGTTCCGTCCATTTGCAAACGCCGTTCCTGATCGATATAACGGCCAACAGAATCATAGCGATTCGATCCAGCAAAGGACAGCGGATTAATCTTCGAATGGCAAAGTGCGCAGCTCGCCGGTGAGGTCTTTTGGGTAACTTCCCCGCGGGATGACAATTCATTTAAGCTCAGCATGGTCGCGGCGCTCACATCACCGGCTAGCTGAGGCGAAGGCGGTGGGATGGGTTCACAGAGTATTCGCTCTCGAATAATAGTGCCGCTATGAATCAGATTGCGATAGCTACTAAAACTGGAGGATGCGAGCACGAGGCGCCAGAGCAAGCCAGGCCGCTGCTCAGGCGTGGACGGACCCACTATGGTTTTATAGGTATTCGATTGTGCAAATGACTGCGGTGACAGCATAAGATCGGCGTATCCGCCGCGTGCTTCGAAGGTGACAAAGTTGACAAATTCAGCCGCTTCACTGGTAATTTCAGCCTTGAATGATTCTTCGAGTTGAAGCCCCCCTAGCAGTGGCTCGGGCAGATTAAAACTACTGCGATTTTTCAATTGAAGCCACTGAACATAAAAATCAGCATTGGCTAGGCGGGCTTTTGGATCGGCCAGCATACGTTCGACCTGAGCGGCCATGACCGAATCTTTCTTCAGCGATCCGTCCGCCGCCGTCTGCAGCAGCGCGCTATCAGGTAGAGTCGACCACAGCGCATAAGAAAGCCGATTGGCTAGCTCATAGGCCGTTAGTTCCACCAGCGCTGGATCACTGCTGGACTTGGTCCCCCTCGCATAAAGATGGTAGAGAAAATCGCTGGACATCAGCCAGGAATAGAGGACCATCGACAGCTCTTCTTTGCCATTGCTGTCGGGCCCAACGTTCTTTAAAGCCCGCGCTAGGTCATCGGCATCAAGGGGACGACGCAGAATGCGCTGACCAAAGCTGTTGCCAAGAGTCTGCAAGCACTCTCGGGTCAGATCCGCGGCGTTCATGCAGGCTTCCTGCCCACCCCATGCGTCCTGCAAAAATTTTGCCTGATTGGGCAATGCTTCACCGAGTTTTTTAGCCACACTGGAATAGGAAAACAGATGATTATCATTTAAAGAAATGCTCACATTATCGAAAGGATCAATTTTATTTTGAATACTGGGAATCCCGGCGATGTCAAGGGCAAGGCTGTCCATCACGTTGTACGGCGTAAACAGATCTCGCAGCGTATTCGCATACTCACTCTTTGAGAGCGGCCTGACAAGATCAGGCGTCACTGTGGGAATCGAGGTCGGCGCTTCACAGGCAAAGACATCCTTGCTCGGCTTATTCAGGGCTGTAGCAATCGCTTTGAGTTCCGCATCGGTCAGGCGAATGCCTGCCATTTCAGGAACCTTGGCGATGGCGGACTGAATTGCCTCCTGCGAACGCCCCGCCTTGGTCGTCACAGAAATCGAGCCGTGACAGAACTGGCAATAGTTTTCATAGAGCACAATTCCAGATTCGCCACCAGCGAGTTCAACAGCGCTAGGCGGGACGCTTTGATGATGCTCAAAAGCAACAATTTTTAGAGGCTTTTCAGGACGTTGAATATGTCGACAATCGGCGAAAAGGAAGGCAAAAAGCAAAAGAATTAGCAATTGGCGATTTCGCATCAATGCACCTTAGACAAGGGGACTTCAACGTGGAATCCCATTATTTTCATAGATCTATGATTCACGACAAGGCCCTGATTGGTCAAGACTCAAGTTGCTCGAGCGGAAAGCTTATCCCAGTCCTCCCTTCGATGCGTTGGAGCTGTAGGATGACGAGCCTCTTGATTTGCGGCACTCAGTCCGCAGAAATTCGCTGGCTAACTTTGTTAGATGACATAACTATGATAGTTTTGAAGCAAGACAAATCTCCTCACTCAAAGCTTTTTTAACGCTCTAGCATGAAACTTGCTTTAAGTGATGTTCAATTATGGAGGCAAGGATATTGAGAGCACTTTCAAGTCAATTTCAACAGTTAAGTCTTATTTTACTCGTGTTTCTGATCGCTTGTTCAAAAAAGCAGTCGCTAGAAACGGACAGGCGATCCAAACCTGAGCAGCCAGCCAACGAACAGGCGAATGTCGCAGCGACAGCCTTAGTTGGTGGCGAGATTTCGTTGAATCCTAGTGCTTTAAGAGCAAATTTGGAAAAGATTTTCGCGGCTGAAAGCAGCTGCTCCGTCACTCAGGATGTCAGCAGCAGACGTCAGTTGCGATTGCTTACGCGCGACGAATACAATCGCAGCATAAAAGACCTGTTTCGGCTCTACTCCGACTATCGAACAGCCATCCCCTTGGAGCAGAAGGTGTTGGGGTTTCGGAACAATTCTCAACTGGCCTTGATCAGTTCCGATCACGCCGCCGCCTATGACAAAACCGCCAAAGAATTGGCACAGGAACTGGTCAGCACTCACTGGAGCCGTATCAGCAAATGCCCAGTCACGGAGGGATCCAGCTGTGCAGAGGTATTTATCCGAGACTACGGTCCTCGGATTTGGCGGCGCCCTTTGGCCGACGAAGAGATTCGAAATCTCTTAACTTTACATCGGGTCGGCAGTGAGATCAGCCCTGCCTCTGGCATGGAGCTGGTGATTCGCGGGCTTTTGAGTTCACCGCACTTCCTTTATCGCAGTGAATTGGGTCAAGAAGGAAAACTCACGCCTTACGAAACGGCCAGCGCTATGGCCTATTTCTTTTGGGGCACAACACCCGATGAGCAACTCATAAGTCTCGCTGCCAACGGAACCTTGCAGGAAGAAAAAATCCTTATGGAGCAGGCCCAAAGACTCTTGAGTGATGCCAGGGCCAAAGACGGAATGAAAGCCTTTGCCGATGCCTGGCTGGGCTATGCGTCCGTCCTCAATGTGAACAAAGATGCCAGCCGTTTTCCGCAGTTCAACTACGAAGCAAGAGTCAATCTCGCTCATGAAACGGAGGACTTCTTCGACTATGTCGTCCGCAATAAAAAGAGTGGCTATGAAGAGCTCTTTCTCGCGGAATATAGTTTCGGCGATCAAAAACTTGCCGAATACTATCAAGCTGAGCAGACCATGGAAGGCGAGCTGTCCAAACTGAGCTTTCCCGGTCAGGCCCGGCGAGGCCTGCTTGGCCATGGCAGTATCCTTGCCTCCCTCGCCTATGCGACCGAAACAGGACCGATCCAACGCGGAAAATTTGTTCGAGAACAGCTGCTCTGCGATATCCTCATACCGCCGCCAGCCAGCCTTATGATCAAACCACCTGCTCCTAGAGAAGGCGCCACCACTCGGGAACGCTTTGCCGATCATACCTCGGTTCCAGCCTGCCAGGGCTGTCATGTGAAAATTGATGGGGTGGGCTTTAGCATGGAGGACTTTGATGCTATCGGCCAATTCCGCGAGATGGATAATGGCAAACCAGTCGATGCATCGGGTCAAGTCTTTGCACTCGATGGCAAAAACGTCGATATATACGGGGCCGCTGAACTCAGCACCGCTCTCGCAGGATCTGTGCGTGCAAAAAAATGCTTCGTCGTGCAGTCCTGGCGAATGGCCCAGGGTCGCCTGGAATCAGCCGATGATGTGTGTGCCTTGCGACAGCTCAGCAGCGAATTTATCGATAAAGACATGAGTCTTGCCCAGATGCTGATGAAACTGATCACCGACCCTTCCTACAGCCAAAGGAGTCGCTAGGATGAAATCCTTAGTTGCAGAATTAGATCGCCGTCGACTTTTACGATTTCTTGGCCATTCCGCGCTGGCCTTGCCTTTCTATCGCGTGCTCCTGGAGCAGCAATTGTTCGGGGCCACTCCAGCTAAACGCGCCCTGTTTTTCTATTTTCCGGATGGAATCATCAAAGAGCGATGGCATCCTAGCTCGACGGGTAGAAATTTTTCTTTCCAGCCCATGACCCAACCCTTGGCAGCTGTGAAGGATGAGATCATCCTCATTAAAGGTGTCAACTATCGAACAGAAGGCAGTCATGAAGGAGGCGCCGCCTACTGCCTATCCGGTGTCAAAAATCATGGTGGGGGCCTATCTATAGACAGCTATCTCGGCGAGAAATTCAAGGCCAATACGGCTTTTCCGGTGGTGCGTTTAGGTGTGGGCTCCAACTTTCAAACGGGCAGTCATATCTCTTTCTTTGCGCCCGGATCGGCATCTCCCATCGAAGACAATCCAGCCAAAGCCTTCGCCAGTATCTTTGGTGGCACAGGTTCGCCGGGGGATGCGGTTACCAAAAACAAAGTCCTCGCTGCAGAGAAAAGTGTTTTGGATTTCTGTATGAACGACATCAAGGGTCTGCAGAACAAACTTGGATCTGTGGAAAAACAAAAACTGGATGTCCATCTGGAATCACTCCGCGAACTCGAACGTCGGATACAGAATTCCGCCAATGGATCGATCACAGCTAGCTGCACGAGACAAGTGGATATGCGAGGCATCAACTTTCCACTCCAGGAGTATGAGTATCCATCCACTCCCCACAGGAACGAATACTTTGCCACCGTCGGCGATATCATGACTGATTTATGCGTGCAGGTCTTCGCTTGCGGCGTTTCCAATGTGCAGCTTTTCCAGTGGTCACATCCGGTGAGTCCTACCGTTTTCAATTTTCCTGGGGGTCCATCGATCGCTCGCGGCCACCATGATATCTCTCATTACGGGGATCTCAATGGTTCGGGTGCAGAGGAATTCATCAAGGTTCAGCAATGGTACATGACCCGTCTCGCGCGCTTGATTGAGCGCCTCAAAGCCATCAAGGAAGGGGACCAAAACCTGCTTTACAATACGGCTTTGATGGCTTGCACGGAAATCGCTGACGCCAATCTTCATGACTTCAACAATGTGGGTTTGGTCCTGGCCGGGCAGGCCGGAGGCAACTGGCAAACCGGTCGAGCCATAGATGGAGCGGGAGCCAGTCATAACCAGGTACTTGTTTCTATCTTGCAGGCTATGGGCCTGAACGATAATTCCTACGGCGATCCGAGTCTTGGAACGGGTCCTCTTCCTGGCTTAAATGGATCTTGAAAGGCCACGACCTAAGGAGTAACGGAGGGAGACTTCTTTTCCCGACAGATCGGTTGCATCAATTTGCCAGATAGGATTATCACCGATTTGCTGAGCATCCAAATACGCGTTGGTTTGGGTTCTCGCCTGCGATATCGCCAGAGACATGGGGCGCAGCAAATAAGCTTCAGGGATCTGACTTATTCCAATTCAAATCGAACTGCAATCGGAGCGCCCCTGCTGAGGGAATTGCCCTCGGCGTCCACAAATTGCGCCCCTTGATCTTCCCAAAGGATGGGCTTGAATACGGTATTGCTTCCTGAACGAAATAGCACCCGATCGTTACGATCCGGAATCGTCTCCAGCAATAAGTCAGAGGCATCCACCAGCTGCAGACTCTTCATGATGTTTGACAAAACCGTTGTTCGATCCATGATACCGGCAAGCGATTTGTCCTGCTGGAGCTCATGTCCAGCCAAAGGTTTACCCGGCCGAACCGGCCCCAAATTAAAATCACCAAGGACAATCACGGTATGCTCTGGTGACGACTCCCGTCCAACAAAAGTCACCAGTTCCTCGGCTTGCTCTTGACGAAGCTTGTGCGCGCCTTGACTGCTGCCGGCCTGCAACTGGGTATTGTAGACATCGACAGTTTTTTCATTGATGAGATAGCGGGTCAGGAGAATACCTTTCGAGGCCAACTGATCGGGAAATTCTGCCTGGGATTTAAAAAAATGCTTTTTCACTTCGACCAATGGAAAGCGAGAAAGTCCCGCCAGACCTGAGTTTAACCAAGTCCACCAGTATTCACGGTCCTTGAAGTAGTATTGACTGGAAAGCTGCGAAGCATTCAGCAGGAGTTCGCAGCGCGAAAAACATTCCTGAATACCGACTATATCAAATTCATCAAGTTTCGCGCCAATGAGTGGAAGATTCCTTCGTGCGCGCGCTGCATCCACGATCGGACGCGACTGGACATTGTAAGTAAGAATCGAAAAACTGGTTCGGACCTTGTCTTCACTCTGGGAAGAACTCTTGGAATCAGACAAACCGCAGGAACAGAGACTTAAAAGGCCAAGGACCCCTATCCATTTCTTCATAATGATATCCCTGTCAATGATGTTGCTCTCATCCTTTTGCATGATTCCCTGCTTACGGTCAATGCAAACTCAGCTTTTTTGTGTTTTTTGATAGATAGCGGTATGAGAAAATAGACCCCAGAGGACCGAGTAAGCCCATTCCCGTCAGCGGTCTTTAGAGTCTGCCAACTTATTCAATTGACAGAGTCTTTAAGAGAACAAACAATCGCTCAATTCGCTGAAGCTGCAGCTCAGAGGCTTACCAAGCCTTTGCTTGGCTGGTGAACACTTCTACGCCCGAGATGGCGTGGAATTGCCTAGCAGTTTAGTGATACTATCGAGACACGTAGCCCTTTTTCCGTTGCAGGTTGGGAGCTTTTATCCGGCTTGCATAAGACCGATAGCATTCTTCGGCTTGCAGATTTTTTTATGGAGCATCTATGGCCAACTATTCAACCGATTCACGTGACCTTTCGTTCAACCTCTTCGACGTCCTCCAGGTTCAGAAGCACAGCTATGGACTGGAAAGAAGCGACCTGGAAACCATCGTTTCGGAGTTTGACGGCTTTGTCAGCAAAGAGATTTTTCCGACTCGGCAAAAATCCGATGTGGACGGGGCAAAGTGGACAGCAGAAGGCGTGAAGGCACCTGCCGTGTTCCGTGATCCGACTCGCAAATTCTATGAAAACGGCTGGTTTGCTCTGGGTTTAACCGACACCGTTGGCGGCAGTCCCGTTCCCGTCGCCGTCACCACCGCCTGCTTGTCTCTGGCCACAGGTGCAAACTGCGCCTGGTCGATGTATCCAGGCCTGACCAAAGCGGCTTTGAATGTCATCCTTCACGTCGGCAGCAAAGATCAGCAGAGCGTTTACGTAGCCCCGATGGTTGAAGGTCGTTTCGGTGGCACGATGTGTCTGACCGAAGCAGACGCTGGCAGCGATGTCGGCAACGGCCGTTCCACCGCTAAACCACTGGGCCATGGCCGTTATTCCATTGAAGGCACGAAAATCTTTATCTCCTCGGGTGATAATGATCTTTATGAAAACATCGTCCATCTTGTCCTAGCGCGAACCCCGGAAGGTGTTCCAGGCACCAAGGGCTTGTCGCTCTTTATCGTTCCCAAGTACCGTGTGAAGGCGGATGGTTCGAACGGCGAAAGCAATGACGTGTCCTGCTCGAAGATCGAAGAAAAAATGGGTCTTCACGGCAACGCCACCTGTGAATTGGTCTTTGGCAAAAGTAAAAAATGCGAAGGCTGGTTGATCGGCGAAGAGTTTGAGGGCATGAAGAACATGTTCATCATGATGAACGAAGCCCGTCTCTACTGTGGTGTCCAGGGGGAATCGCAGGCTAACCTCGCCTATCAGCTTTGTACTCAGTATGTTTACGAGCGCGTGCAGTTCGGCAAAAATATTATTGATCATCCCGACGTGCGACGCACGATGCTGAAGATGCGTGCCATGTCCAGAGGTTTGCGCGCTTTGTGCCTTTACACAGCGGATCTTTTTGATCGGAAAGAAGAAGATGAAGTGGGCTTGCTCACGCCCATCTGTAAAGCATACTGTTCGGACGAGGCCATGCGCCTTTCCAGCGATGCTGTGCAAACTCACGGCGGCTACGGCTATTGCACGGAATATGGCATTGAACAGTTTATGCGTGACATTAAAATCGCCGCCATCTATGAAGGCACTAACGCCATCCAAGCCATTGACTTTGTGATGCGTAAGATCCTAAAAGATCAGGGCAAAACCTTTGCCAGTTTGGGCAAAAAGATCATGACTTCGATGCAAACTCCGGATGCCCAGCGACTGTTCCCGGCGGAACTGCAAATTCTGGGTCAGTCTTTGCAAAAAGCCCAGGAAATTCTTGGCAGCTTCGGCAAGCTCGCGGCAGCCAATAAAATCGATGCGGTACTCGTTCACTGCTCCGATTTCTTGCGCTACGCAGGCCATATCGTCACCGCTTGGCGTCTGCTGGATCATGCTCTGCTAGCTGAAAGCAAGCTCGCTGCTGCGACAGGCGAAGAGAAGGCCTACCTGCAAACCAAAAAGCAGGATTTCAAAATCTTCACTCAATTCTATGTCACAGAAAATATCGGCCTTGGCAAATTGCTGCTCATCACCGATATCGACATGAGCTTTTGATTCCTAAACATTGGCAATAAAAAGAGCCTCGGTTCATCCGAGGCTTTTTTTTACGGCAATTGCTGCGAAGACTCTCCCTGTGCGTCTAGACTCGCCTTGATTTCCGAAGGCAACGCCTGACTGGCGATAAACATGGAAAAAGCCCATGGACCGAGCACAGCTCCAGGCAGACCGAACATCGATACACCACCGATAATCGCTAGAAAAAGCCAGAAAAAGCTCATTTCGCTCGAACCCTTCATCAGCAGCGGCCGCATAACATTATCGGCAAGTCCGATAACGACGGCCATACACAGGATAAAAATTCCAGCAAAAGTTCTGTCAGCATAGAAGGCATAGACAGCCGCACTGATCATCACAGGGGCCGTTCCGAAGATAGGAATGAACGAGAGAAAGAAAGCGACCGCCCCCCAAAGATAGTACTTAGGAATGCCAAAGGCCCCTAGCGTCACCAGCACCATAAGAGATTGCACCAGTGCTAGAACAATACTGGTCAGCACCATAGCTCTTAAAACCCCTTCGAGGGTCGAAGCTAGTATCATTCTTTCTTCATTCCAAGGAATCAGTCGAGGCAAAAAGTAAGCCCTTTGACTTCGACCATGGACAAGAAAATAAACCCAGGCCATCCAAGAAATGAGTAGAAAGGTAAGCAACTGAGGCGTCGCGCTCAAAGCATTGCCGACATAACTAGCAAAATTAGAGAATATGGGTTGAATGGAACCTCGCAATCGTTCCTGCAAATCTGCAAAACTGATCTTCAAGCCAGTTTCTTGGAGGAGGGGGGTAATCGTATGATCCAGCCAGGCGACAATCTTCATAGCAGTTTCGGCGGCGCTATTATTTCCGCTCATTCCTTCCCAAAAAGCCAGAAGCTCTGAGCTCGCTGACCAGGTAAGAAGCAAAAGTGGGGCAATAAAAAGACCCTGAAGAATCGCTACAATCCCTATGGCAACGACCCAGCGGTGGAAAGGACGATGAAGATTCCATCGCTCCATCAAACGCTCGGCCGATCCCTCGCAAAGAAAAGCTAGGACCATACCGGTCAATAAGGGCACCATGAGCGGTTGCAGCACAAAAAAGCAGAAGATTAGCACCAGAAAGAAGAAAAACCGTTCGCGGCGAAACATGAGAACACCCCACTGGACAAAAAAAAAGGCCGGCTACAAGTCCCGAGCAGAAAACTTTTCTGCGACGAGCTGCACCCAGCCTACATTTCAAGAGTAACAAATCTCGAAAAGAGAGCTGTCACTCAAGAGAGAATCAAGCCGAAGCTCGATTCTGAATTTTCTTAGTAACGGCCGCCACGTGAACGGTTGTAACCACCGCCGCCGCCTCCGCCGCCTCCGCCGCCTTCGCGTGGAGCCATTGGTTTGGCTTCGTTCACAGTCAACGGACGACCCGAGAAATCAACTCCATTGAAACGATCAATTGCCGCTGTTGCTTCAGCGTCGCTTGCCATTTCAACAAAACCAAAACCTTTGCTACGACCGGTTTCGCGATCGAAGATAACTTTGGCCGACTCGACTTGACCAACTTCCGAGAATGTATCGAGAAGCAGTTGATCGGTTGCAGAGAAGGGAAGATTACCGACGTATAATTTTTTGCCCATGAGAACCTCCTTAAGGCCAGGGCGCCACTAAAGAGGATGAGGCACACGACCCGAACTCAGTAGAAGCAGTAACAATAACTCGTTGTACTTTAGCAGGCTTCTTCCATCTTGGATAGTGTTTCCGGGAGTCTATCTTCATCCCTCAGAAAAAAAATCCTGAGATGCGTCAATTCAAACTCGGTCCGACTCCAATAGGCAAAGTAACTGTCGGAGTTTGATAGAGAATGTCAAAGTTCAAAAGAACTTTACCATCCAAAGGGACATCCAGCACTGCGTCCTGAACTTCGTAAAGCCGGCTACCGCCAGGACCGAAGACTGTCAGGGAATAGGCATAGCGCGAGCCAGCCATGAGACTCAGACTATCCGCCAGAGTGTAAAGACCATCCTTCAAGACCAGCGTACTATTCAAGCGACCAGGCCCGCCGATACTTAGGCTTATGTTCACTTCTTTGATCCAGGTATCACTTCCAGCAGAAGCGTTCTCATTCAAGGCCTGCAAAAAGTTCTTTAAGGTCGTGACTTCGTCAGCTTTGACGGTTGGCTGGCTGGCTGGAGGCATAATGGAGAGATTCCCGGAACCTGATACCGATTGAATCACTAAATCGAGAATTTTCGTCAGACTTTCCTTTTCAAGGTTCTTATAGGGATAGCTCTTCAGATCGAGATCGCCTTTTGGCTTCAGCCCGCTGTTGTGGCAAACCTGACAGTTATAGGCTTTGAAAATAGCCCGCACAGCTTCGGGCTCAGCCAGTAAGGTAGCAGAGCTGTTAGGGAAGTTCGTCAGCTTCAATGCCACTTGAAGATTTAAACCGACGGGGGTGATCTTTTTGGGTTTTAAAATCACCTGCGGCAGAGTTTGTTCACCGGGGTTTATAGTGGCTTCAAGGGTTCCTTCGGCCAGAGTCTCTTCGCTCTCCCCTAGTAGAGTTATGACCAGGGTGATTTCTCCCAAAGGCAAACCTTCGAGTGCATAAAGCCCGCGTTCAGTTATGGGAAATTTATAGGCCTCACGAAGCTCCTCCCCCAGGGCTGCCCCTACCCCTTTAAAGGCGCGGATCGTAAGGCTTTGAGCCGAGCTCGATAGATCAGCTAAAGCGGTGCGTGGCAGCGAGAAAGTGACCGAACTCGCCGGGCTCTGATTTTCAGGCTTAGGATTCGATGGGTTAACTGGGGCAGGTTCCAAACACGCGCTGAGCCCAAAACTCAGAATCAAAAACAAACCGATGAACCTGATGCGAAGCATAAGCATCTCCCTCTAAAGCCATAGTGCGTAGAGCCGTTGTCTTACAAACAGACAGTTATCTAGTCTCTGGCGCTTAAAGCGCCAGAGACTATCCTGAGGAGTGAAACGACGAAGGATCTCGCCGATAAGTACCTGATTCCACGAGATCCTTCGCTTCGCTCAGGATAGTCTCTGGCGCTTTAAGCGCCAGAGACTATCTAACAGCTCCCTTTGATTCTTTGTACTACAAAATTCTGAAACGATTGATCAATTTTGTGACTAAGACCTGTTCAATTTCCCAACATTTAGGTAAAACATTACGAATCACGCCAAGTCACTGATATAATTGGATAATTCAAACAACTCTGTTTTGGGTGCTGGCCGCTGCGATCCAACTTGGATCCGGCCAAGGGCGAAGGTTTGAATCCTTACCAAAGCTGCAAATCAAGGGAATGATTGACGACAGCTTGATAATTCAAACCGACTAATTATGATTTTTTAGGCAATGGCACGAAAGCTGAATAAGAGTCTGCACAACAGCACCAAATTGTTACACAGCAGAACTAGAGGAACGGAACATGAAACTTCATTCAGGTCGGAACAAGATTTTCTTCCTAAGTCTCGTGATTGTTAGCTTAAGCGCTTGCGGCCAACGCACTGCGGAGACACCCTCTTTAGGCAATTCTGGTTTGGGCATGCCGCCCTCGCAGCAAGCTGCCAGCAGCGATCGTTCAGCTGAACTGGAAAAACTCATTCGCGAACAATCGGAAGCTTTAACGCAGCTGAGCACCGATAAAGCCACTTTAAAGGAAAGAGCCGCTTCGCTTGATGCACAAATCAAAGCACTCACTGACGACCTTGCTACGAACAAGACACTCACTGAGCAGCAAAAACTTGAAATGACCAAAACCATTACTGATCTGACAGCTAGAAGAGACGCTTTGGAAAAAGATCTGAAAGATATGACCGACAAAAATGCTGCTTTGCAGAAGCAATTAGATGACGCCAAAGCCCAGAATGCCACCTTGCAAAGGCAACTGGAAGCCGCTCGTGCTGC
>JBGSRE010001012.1:0-7351 GCA_041737755.1 Oligoflexus sp. | reverse complement strand
GTATGGCTGCCGGACTATTAAGTAGCCCCTATCTTGATCAAAACAATCCAACTGCAAGCCTATTTCTCATCGAACTCTGCTCGCTGCACCTGCGTTTGCACAAACCCAGTCCCGAACAAATCGTCATCAACTCGCTTTTTTCAGACGGAGCCGTTCGGATCGATCTTTCGCGACATAAAGCAGCGGATGGATTTGAACTGCTCGCGATCGATGAGCAGATTATCCCTGATTCCGCAAACTTTATGCTCTGGCGCACCGCCGATGCAGGTTTTCAGATGATTCTGTCCGCAGATGTACCAGGTATAATTAAAAAATCCATCGTTAGCAGCGTCGACCGCTTTCTTGAGCGGCACGGTCTGACGCGAAGCGAAATCAGCCGTTTTGCCATCCATCCTGGCGGCCGAAAAATTATCGAAAGTGTGGCTCACGCTTTGGAAATTTCAATAGGACAGTACAGTCATAGCAAGCAGGTATTCCGCAAGTTCGGCAATATGTCCTCGTGTACATTGCCAACTATTTGGCAAGCGATGAGCGAAGATCCTGAGGTTCAGCCCGGTGAACTCATCGTCTCCATGGCCTTTGGTCCGGGATTGACGGTAGCTCTTAACTTGATTCGCAAAACTTAAAGGAGTCGGCTTTGTTGGAAACCCCAAC
Organism: Oligoflexus sp.; assembly: GCA_041737755.1. GTDB lineage: Bacteria > Bdellovibrionota_B > Oligoflexia > Oligoflexales > Oligoflexaceae > Oligoflexus. The sequence continues at coordinate 6,697 of JBGSRE010001012.1, read as the reverse complement.
CATTCAACTGGCCATACTCTGTGTTGGACTGCAGGGAACTATAATGGTCATCGACGAATTCTATTTTCATCGACAACGGGGACTTGGCCTTTGGGAACGGGTGGGTCATCCCATTGATTCATTCTTTTTTGCTCTGGCCCTGAGTCTGCCTGGTTTTTTTTCTTTCAATGACAGGAATCTTAGTTTTTACATAACAGCTGCGGCTGTATCGACTTTAATCATTACCAAAGACGAGTGGATTCACGCCAAACAATCTTCAGGAACAGAGCAATGGCTGCATGCCGTGCTGTTTGCCCTTCATCCTGCCATATTATTTTTCTTTTACTTGCTTTGGCAATCCGACACTGGCAAGGAACTCCGGTTGGGGCTGCCGACTATGGTTTTTGTCTTTATGTGCTATCAATTAATCTACTGGAATCTTCGAGGAATTCAAAATGCCAAACCAAGCAATCCTTCCCACCATTAACAACGATTTTTACGAGGATCTAGGCGATAAATGGTATTCGGACTATGTGAATCCGGTCGCTATCCTGCGTGCTGAAGCGGAAATTAAATTGAGTTTCATCAAAAACGTTTTCAGTGCAACTGGGGTGCGACTTTCGGACAAGATTTTGGATATCGGTTGTGGAGCGGGATTTCTTGCCAATCCCTTGGCTCATAAGGGCTATCATGTCAAAGGCATCGACCAATCTGCCAAATCCTTGGAAGTAGCCCGGTCCAGAGCACCAACCGCCGCCAATCCAGAGTATGTGACCGGCGATGCCTATGTACTTCCCGATCCTGACAATACCTATGATGTGGTGCTGATGCTTGATTTCTTGGAGCATGTGGATCGACCTGATGCAGCCATTCGCGAGGCTGCCCGCGTATTGCGCCCAGGCGGAATTCTGGTGTTCCATACCTTCAATCGCACCCCGGCTGCGCGATGGCTGGCGATCAAGGCCATTGAATTGATTTCCAAGGACTGTCCGCCTCACCTTCATGTCTATCATCTCTTCATCAAACCCAAAGAGCTCCGAGAGATGTGTAAAAATTCCGGAATAGTAGTCCGTGAAATGATTGGCTCAAGGCCAGCTTTTTTCAACTGGGCCTTCTTATCCTCACTTGTGAATAGACGCATGCATCCAGACTTTCGTTTCAGCTTTACCTCCTCATTAGCTGTCGGCTATCTAGGTTACGGTACTAAAGATTAAACACGCCTCCGCGTTATGCCTCGCTCGTCGCGAGGGCGAGTGCGCAATTGAGCGTTCGACATTTTTATAGGGTTCATTATAAATTTGCCGCTCTCGCTAGTCATGACGCTCTGATTCACCTGAGTGGCATTTTCAAAACATTGGCCGGCAGTCTTATGAAAATATTCCACAGACCCACAGCTTCTGGTAACATTCAGTCGTTGCAAGTCTTTTTCGAATAAGGGAAGTAAGAAATGCGCGCAGTCACTTTTCATCGAGAAATCCATCTCGTCTCACGAATTGGTTGGCTAAGGGCCGGGGTGCTCGGAGCGAATGACGGGATCGTTTCAACGGCAAGTCTCCTCATTGGAGTTGCCGCATCTTCGGCATCCATCTCTCAAATTCTCGTCGCCGGAATTGCCGGTTTGGTTGCAGGTGCAATGTCGATGGCCGCAGGTGAGTATGTATCGGTTAGCTCACAATCTGATACTGAGCAGGCCGATATTGCGAAGGAACGCATGGAACTTGTTAACCAACCAGTGCTGGAACTTGAGGAGTTGGCTCAAATTTATGTAAAGCGAGGCGTCGAAATCCAACTTGCACGACAAGTCGCCGTGCAATTGACAGCCAAGGATGCGCTACACGCCCACTCACAGGATGAACTGGGCATCCATGACTTTACCAGTGCTCGTCCTATACAGGCAGCCTTGACCTCGGCGGGGACGTTTACTTTGGGTGCTTCTTTACCTCTTGCGATTGCTGCCTTGGTGCCATCAAATTTTGTCATAGTAAGCGTTTCATCGGCTTCTCTTGGCTTGCTCGCTCTCCTAGGAGCCATCAGCGCAAGAGCAGGAGGTGCTAGTCTTTGGAAAGCCACACTCCGCGTGACTTTCTGGGGGGCATTTGCCATGGGTGTTACGGCAGCTATTGGAGCAGTCCTTGGAGTTGCGGTGTAGGCAAGAAATCGAGTTTCTGCACTGTGAAGTGGACCCAATGTCTTAGACCGGTGGTAAGACTTTCCTTGTTAAAGCACTATGCCGCTGCTTTTAAGCCCTTCTTTCCTACCATGACTGGGCGATCTCTCGAAACTAGCTTACGTCGGGAGCCTTGCCGCCGCACAACGCCTATTCCACAAAACAAGAATGAGCAGCAGTTTGAAAAAAGAGCTTAGCTCGCATTAGGTTTTTACGAGGGAACAGCAGATGGCCGTTTGTACCAAGCGCGGATAGCGGCTACTGTTCGATCACTTGGCCCAAAAGCTCGATACCCGCAGGCAGACGATCATTGCCGCGAAAGAGGAAGTATTTTACCTTGATGAGGCTCTCTAGTCCTTTCAAACTTTCTAGCTGAGTGTTTGATTGAACGGTGAGAGCTTCAGTGACTTCCTTGAGGTTTTGGAGTCCTTGAAGATCAATGATTGCGAGATCTGTGAGTTCCAATTCATTCACCCACTTCAGACCTTCCAATCCCATCAGACTTGCCAGTTTTGGATTGTAAGCTATTTCCAGTCTGGCTATCGACTTTAGGTTTTTCAAAGCCTTCACGTCGCGAAGCTCTGCATTATTATTGATGCGAAGCTGGCCAGTTCGCGTCAGTGAACTCAAGAAATCCAGGTTTTTCACCTGAGCAAGTGCCAGCAGCCAAAGATGCTGATCTACGATCTCGAGCTTGCGAAAAATCCGCAGCTCTTGCACATTCTCGAAATTGATCAGCTCAACCCGCGACATCTGCGTAATCTCATTAAATGCCTCGATGGAGTTACCACCCAAGGATAGTCGCAGATCCAAATCCTTCAGCCGACGGAGCTGGGGAAAGGCGATAAAATCGCTCGTCCATTGTGCAGCTAGATTGAAGTCGACGGCTAGTGCGGCGTTCAGGTTACGAAACAGAGGAACCGAAGTGGCTGTTTCGCTGGAATAGCGAATACGACCCGTTACTTCTATGATTTGATCGAGTAAGGGAAAGTACTTTGGATCTACCAAACTGAGGTCCAGATCACCTTCAAGAATCTGGCAATCCACGGGAGTGACATCCGCAAGTGACTGTAAAAAGGCGCTGCCTTTGCAAGAAGTCTGCGACATAATTGATAGCGAATGCCAATTCTGCGAGGAAACATTGCCTGCCGCATCAAGCCCGCGATAGAGAAGTTTTGAGGCGCCACGAGCCACCTGTAACGGGTTTTCATTGCCATAAATCTGTGGATTGGGGCAGGTGAGCTGGGGGCTTTCCTGAGGGACGAGACAGTATTCAATGCGTATTGCAGCGAGACTGTCATTTAGGCTCAGAAACTTGATAGGGTAGCCCACTTCCAGAAAGTAGGTCGGCGCTTCGAAGTAGGGTATGAGTGGCAATCGTTCCGTAAAGTCTGGAATGACGATCGGAGCCGTGTTATCAATCGAAAAATCGAAAAGGTCTTGGCTCAGGTTTCCATCGCGAGTTTCACTCAGAATGTGAAGCCTGTAAAAGCCTTCGGCAAGCGGGAGTTCTATGAAATCTGTGAGCTTCAAAAAATCTTTACTAGAGAAAGTGACGTTCAGGTCACTGCTCTTTATGCAGCGCAATTGAGTCAGCTCTTCCAAGCAGTATCGTCCTTTGGCTTTTTCCGAGCTGCTCACACGCACCGAGCTCTGGCCTCGATAGACGGTAGCAGAGGGTTCCAGGTTGACCTTGAACGCTGCTTCTTGAGATTGAACAGAAAGCTGCAGAAAGGCTTGGTCGCTTGCTTCGAGTCGTGTGAAAAGATTTTTTTGGCCAGGAATGCGTAGGATGAACTCCTGCCGTGGCACTACGCCTAAGCAACCCTTGGAACTCAGACGATAGCTAATACTGGGAAGAGCTTGCAGATCGCTATCGACAAGCGAAAAATTCAAGAGATTCAAATCAAGGGGCTCGGCTTGGTCATTTTGAATTTGGATCCAGGCAAGATATTTTAGATCACCTTCTATGGCTCCACAAGATAGATTGCGCTGATCAATATCATTGAGGAGGGAATCACAAGCGAGCACCCAAAGAAAGCAGGATCCGATCACTAAGCTCAGGAGGCCATGCCGAATCTGAAAGGGAACTAATAGTTTCTGCATATCACCTATCCAGTCGATTGGTGTAGGCCGACAGAGCGTTGTTGGACGGCTTCACGTCAGCTCGCACTTCGATATTCAGGTTTAGCTGTTCATTGAGACTACCAAAGCCGAGAAGACTTTGGAGCTTGCTATTGCCTTGGATAATGATGGAATCCAGAAGCTGTTTCAGTCCGTTGCCAAAAAAGACGGATTCGAGCTCTCCGTTGTCCTTGATACTCAAAAGAAATAGCCTCTGGAGATGGGTCCAGCCAGAGATTGCTTTGAGTTGAGAATTGCTGTCTATTCTGACGATGAGATCAGTCGTCACATCATCAAATCCTTTGATGACAGTGAGCGCGGCATTCTTCTTGATGGAGATTTCCTGAATCTTTTCCCCTGGTGCCTGCCAATCAATCTGTTGCAGACTTTCGTTGTCTTCAATGCTGAGCCGGTTGAGTAGGCGGACCGAGCCTAGGGCATCCAGGCTGGTCAATTGCGAATTGCTGCGAATGATAAGTTGGTCTTCGACTTCCTCAAGTTTCTCAAGACCGGCTAGCGAGATTATGCCAAGATCCGCCAGCCGTAAACTACGCAGTTTTTTTGTGCTCTCAAGACCTCTTAGGTCTTCCAGGGAAGGCATACTGCTCAATTCGATGCTGCCTTTTATCGGACACATTTGCAGGGCGATCAAGCTCGACAGATTATCCAAGTTATCGAGACTCAGTGAATCGATTTGCTGGACTGCCTGTAGGAAATTCAGATTCTTTAATTCATAGAGATAACTTAAGCTCAAAGTGCCTTCGATAGATATCAATGCGTCAAATGCTTGAATATCCTGCAGTTCATCGCCCGAAAAAATGCGGAGATTACGGAGGCTAGTCAGCTGCTGAAAGCCCGAAAACTTCACGATCGACGCATTCTCGAATATATCGATATCTTCGACAGAGATCAGGGAAGGCAGCATGTCGATCTCGCGCAAGTTATTGTTCTCACGAATCTCCACCTTAGAGAGTCGGCGCAGATTAGGGAAAGCTGGCAGGGTCTCTCGATCGGACTCGATGAGGGAAAGCGTACCGCGGATTCGAACCAGGCTCCGCATCCGCTGGTCGTTTTCAACCGCAATCCGATTTATGGATAGGTCATCCGATAACTCTGTGCAGGTTATGTCATCGGACTGTTCAAGGGCCTGCAAAAACTGCTGCTCTGTACACATGGATTTGGCAAGAATTCGCAGACGATCCCAGCCTGGAGTGCGATTGCCAGAAAGATCTGTGGCCCTAAAGAGGAGGATCCATTTCCCGGGCGGCAGAGCTTGCGGATTTTCCGCACCAAAGATGCGGATAGTCTGGGGCTCGCAAGCATCGACTTCACTTTGTTCGTTAGCTAAAAGACAGTATTCAATCTTGAGTTGTCTCAGGGACTCATTGCTGGCGCGAAAGCCCAAGCGATAGCCTTGCTCCAAATAGTAGTGAGACTTTCCATCAAAGAGAAAGGCTTCAGCTTGGGAAAAATCGACTTCAACGGCAGGTAGCGTGCCATCTACGGTGAAGGAATGCAGGAGAAGTCCACGCAGACCATAGCGATCTTCTGCGACTAGGCTTAGTTGATAGGCGCCATCTGTGTCTGGCAAACGCAAGGTCCCAGCAAAGTCTAGAAAGGATTTGGATTGAAAAGCCAGTCCAAGCCCCTCCCTTAAACTGCATGTATCTTGTCCTGCTGGTTCGATACAAAAACGTGTGCGGCTGACTTCATTCACTCGAACGTCGAGTATCTCGCCTCTCTGATAATGACTGCGGGTCACCGGCAGCGAGATCTGTGGCGGAGTTGTATCCTGGATCAATTTCGGTTGATTCAGTGCACCCTCATCCATCAGAGTCTGGCTGGCCTGGCCTTGAAGTTGGAGGCGAAGAAAAGCCTTTTCCTGCTTTTTAATCTGCAGACAGCCAGAGCTGGTGGAACGGTGCCGATCACTTGGAACTGGCAAAAAACCTTCACCGAATACTTCATAGGGTATCTTCGTCAGATCGACCGCGCGGCCTTCGGCATCGTGAATCTGGTAGAGTGAAAATTCCGTGTCGGCGCGGGTGAGTTCAGATCCACAGGCAAGGCGTATGGAATCGATATGGTTATCGAGTCGACTGCACGCGATGAGGGTAAGACTTACAAAAACCAGCCGAACGCATGGCATGACTCACCCTCCTTCCTGGTCTATAGATGTCATATAGACGCATCAAGATCGATATAATAGCTTGTTTTTGGAATGTGTCAAGAACGAATATGGAGAAAGATAAGTGTCTGGAATATTGATGATATAATAGAGGCGAATGGGTCTTTTTGAGCTTCGGCAAGGGCAAAGCCCAGCAGCAAAAACAAGCTAAAGATGCAATCAAGTTTTTTCATGCCGACCTTGGTTCAAGTGAATTTATGCCGGAGGCTGATGACGCACTTACAAAGCAGATTACCAGA
>JBGSRE010001001.1:0-5227 GCA_041737755.1 Oligoflexus sp. | reverse complement strand
TCGAGATCACGGTAATATTATATTTATCGATCTTCGCGATCGATTCGGCTTCACTCAGGTCGTACTGGATCCTGCCCATAATGACAAAATCCTCGAGATCGGCGAAAAATTACGGAACGAATTCGTTCTGGCCGTTCGCGGCGTCGTCAACACTCGTCCTGAAGGTATGATCAACAGCAAAGTTCCAACCGGTGCGATCGAAATTATCGTCGATGAAGCCAAGCTCTTGAATCCCAGTGAACCCCTGCCGTTCCAGATCCAGGATCTGACCGAGGCGAGCGAATCGATTCGTTTGAAGTATCGCTACTTGGATTTGCGTCGCCCAACACTGAAACACAATATTCTGACTCGCATCGCCTTTGTTCGCGAAATGCGCCGGGCATTGGAAGACGAAAACTTCCTCGATATTGAAACTCCCTATCTCTACAAATCTACTCCGGAAGGTGCGCGTGAGTTTCTGGTGCCATCCCGGGTTCATGCTGGTAAATTCTATGCCCTGCCGCAAAGTCCTCAGCTCTACAAGCAGGTGCTCATGATCTCGGGCTTTGATCGCTACTATCAAGTGGTGAAATGCTTCCGCGATGAAGATTTGCGCGCAGACCGCCAACCAGAATTTTCCCAGATCGATTTGGAGATGTCCTTTGTCGATCGTGAGCAGGTGCTCGGCACTATGGAACGCGTGATCAGTCGCGCCTGGGAAAAAGTCTCCAGCGTCAAGGTTCCCACCCCTTTGCCGCGCATGAGTTATGATGACTCCATGGAGTTTTACGGTTGTGACAAACCAGACACTCGCTTTGAATTGAAACTGCATAATCTCACCAATCTGGTGCAGAAGACGGAATTCAAAGTTTTCATCCATGCCGTTAGCACGGGTGGGATTGTGAATGCACTGCATGTGAAAGGCAAAGCGGAAGCTTTCAGCCGCAAGGATCTCGACGAGCTGCAAGAAATCGTGAAACAGTATGGAGCAGGCGGATTAGCTTGGGCCAAAGTGAAAGACGGCAAGGGCCAAGAAAGCTGGCAGTCACCCATTGCTAAATTCCTCGGCGATGAAGTGGTCGACACAATCAATAAACAAATAGGCGCACAGAGCAATGACTTGATTCTGATCGCTGCCGGTGACTATAAAACCACCAAAGCATCCCTCTGCGCTCTGCGCCTGGAACTCGGTAGACGACTTAAACTCTATGACCCTAAACAGTTTAACTTCCTGTGGGTCCTGGATTTCCCATCCTTTGAACGCGATGCAGAAAGCGGTCGCTTGATCGCCTGTCACCATCCCTTCACTTCGCCGAAGGATGAAGATCTGCACATGCTGGACACCACGCCGGAAAAAATCAAAGCCAAAGCCTACGATTTGGTTTTGAACGGCAATGAAGTTGCTGGTGGGTCCATTCGAATTCACGATCAAAATCTGCAGGCTAAAATTTTCCAAATTTTGGGTCTGACACCTGAGGAAGCGCAATCCAAGTTTGGCTTCCTGCTCGAGGCTTTGCGTTACGGCGCGCCGCCCCATGGCGGGATGGCTTTCGGACTTGATCGTCTGGTCATGCTTCTGACAGGTTCAGAATCCATTCGTGATGTCATTCCTTTTCCTAAAACCAACAAGGCAAGCTGCTTGATGACGGAAGCACCGAGTGAAGTCACAGCAGAAGAGCTGCGCAACTTGCATATTCGTGTGCAGAAACTGACTTTGGAGTAACTGATGAGCATACCTCGTCTTGAACAATGGCATCATTATCCCATGGGACCTCAACTACGCCATTACCTTGGCGTCGATGAAGACAATTACGCGGGCGAAGATGCCCCTCATCCGGATCAAAAGACCCTCGCAGCATTCCAGACTTTCCTTTGTGAAGTGATCGAGCACAAGTCGATCCAGGATCAGGACCAGTTCGTCGATCTTTTGGAAGAGATGACATCCATGGGATTATCCAGTGCTGTTGTCAAGTTGGCTGAAATGCACTCCCAACTTTCCATCGATACAGACTTTCGAGCCTGCCTCTCTTTGGGTTCCTCGCTCATGATGGAAGGCGAACTCGACGAGGCCACGCTTGTGATGACTCAGGCTAAGGCCTTGGCCCCGATGGAATTGGCTCCTTTTGTGAATCTTGCTAGCATCGCCTTTTCCCAGGAGAGAGATCTCGATGCGATGGCAGCAATCGATGGCGGTCTAGCGCTTGAGCCCAATCATTTCCGCTTGTGGGAACTCATTGCCTCCATCTATCTGCATGAAGATGCAGCTACGGCCGGGGAACGTGTGCGCTTCAAAGCGAGCGAGATTCAATCATTCGCTGGACTTTCTTTGGCCGCCGAAATCATCGACCCGAACGACCGCCTGCTCAAAGCGCAGCTATTAGACGACGCTTTCAATGCTGGCGCGCGCGATGACGAATTTTTAATTGAATACACCGCTGCACTTGGGTTAGCCCAGCAGTTCGAGAAGATCCCACAGCTTGTTTATCGCCTCGAGCATCTAGAAAAGAAAAAAGTTCATTGGAAACTTTACGCTCATGCAGCTCAGGCTTTCCTCGCCATGAACAAAGAAGCAGAGGCTGCGACTCTGATTCAAAAAGCGTCTCGTTCACCCGACATGCCCGCAAATGTTTTGCAAGACTTACAAAACATTTACGACGAACAGCTGCACCCGCACTAGAAGGCAATAACTATGACTCTCAAATCGGTCGAAACTAAAGAAGCTCCCGCTGCGATTGGACCCTATTCGCAAGCTGTGATACACAATGGATTAGTTTATTGTTCTGGCCAGATTCCTATCAACCCGTCAACGGGCGAATTGGTGGAAGGCACGATCGAAGATCAGACCCATCGCGTTATGTTGAATCTGCAGGCTGTATTAAAATCTGCCGGCAGTGGCTGGGCTGGAGTGATCCGAACGACAATTTATTTGCAGAATCTTGAAAACTTCGTCAAAGTAAACGATGTGTATGCAAGTTACTTAAGCAAGCCCTATCCGGCTCGCGCAACAGTGCAGGTGGCCAAACTTCCCCGCGGAGTTGCCATTGAGATTGATGCCATTGCCTGTCAGATTTAGTGATCATCTTTGTTGAAATTACCAATAAAGCGGATCCCCTGTCCATGGGCCTCGGTTTTTGCCAGAAGCGCAGATTTTGATTTTCTTTCCAAAAAATGCGCCAATAGGTATTTAAAAACCAAGTTGCTATGCTATGCTGTTAGTGAATCGACAAATCCAGATTACATGGTACCAGGAGTCCAATGGACCGCAGGACAAAACTGCTTAAAAAAGCAGCTATATGCTTTGGCGCATTGAGCCTTATGGTCTTGCTGGGACAATCCATCAAGGCCGGGCTTAAGCCGCCCGTTCTCACAACATACATCGAAATTGACGGGGTTGATTTCGGTCCCTTCGATTCAATAGACGGTATTGAGAAGTTTGCTCGTGACGGCTTTCCTCTCACAGCAAGTTCCAGTTTCGAAACAGTTCGCTTAAGCAGGGAGTTTGTTACTCACCCCTCGCTTTACCTTTGGGCAAAAAATCAAACCAGTCGAAAATTTGGCCCCAAGGATATTCATTTGATTACCGAGAATGAAGAAGGTTACGTCGTCTCGCGCAAAGTGCTGCAACTCTGCCAGCCTTTGTCTTGGTCGGTGGAATCGTCCAATCCTTCGCTCGGTGGTTTCAATGAAGCAGTGGATTTGGCTGTACGAAAAGTTTCCGCCTTTTAACTCAAGACGGATGTCGCTACTGGTCAATCTGCTCTTGAACAGCCCACAGTCCCATCACATGGAGCCGTATGAGCCGACGCTCTCAAGCACGGATGCGTTTCGCCGCAGGTTTTGCCAGTGTCTTCGGCATGCTGCTGGGCTGTCAATATCTTTTAGACCCCAATAAAACCAGCTCCTCGGTCGATCGCAAAACGAATTTCAGTTCCAGCATTAAAGTCTATCTGCAGACCACCGCTGGCAAAAATGTCTATATTGGTGAGTACGATCGCAGCAGCTGCAAGGCGGGTTTTCCGCAGCATTGGTCGCTGTTCATGAACTCCTTTATGGGTTTGCATCGCTTTGATCTGGATTATTCCGAAGTTCTTAGTAAGAAAAGCGGCGATCTGGAAATCAAAATTAGTCCCCAACTTTTTGCAGTCACTTATGGCGAAGTTCCGGCAACTCTTATGGCGGCAAAGCTCTGTGATCAGAAAGAAGAAAGCTCCGTCAGCTTCGCCTATGACTCTCCAGTCACCAAAGATCTTTTGCAACCCTTGCATTATGTGGCACCTGATTGCAAAATCACTTGGGCCGAAGATCAGGGTTTGATGTGCAATCTCAAGCACCCTGGTGAAGCAGAAGTTTTGGCCAATCTCGAAGTTCTCAAAAAGAATATGACCACCAAGTGGAATCATCAGCCTTATCTTTTGATTCGCCGTCTAACGCTCGCAACACAGATGCTACAGGCTTTGCAAAAAACCGAAAAAAGAGGCGATCTGGAAAAAGTTTGCCGCATCATTCACTTTTCGCTACCCAATGAGCTGCCACTTAGCTTCCGTTCCAAGGCCTGGCAGGATAAAGTGTGTCAGCCGAAAGGATCCCACGATCGCGAAGCTGCGCTGGTTGCCTTAGAGGAAGCCGTCAACGAAATTCAAACTCTCTTCCGACGAATTGAAGACGCCAGCCTTGTCGGCCTCTTCACACTGAGCATTCCCCGCGAACAAAGCACGGCTAAGGAGTATTTGATCAGCCTTCAGCCGATCGAAGTCCCTTACATATCATCCGATAAGCCCAACAAGTCTTTGGCCTGTGTATGGCATCCTTTATTCTTTGAGAAACCAGAAAGCCAACTGATCGCATTGGAACTGGGCCTGGTCCAAAGCAGTGAGTTCAGTAGTTGCGCACCGGCTCCTGGCCTCGTAGGAGCCCATCGTGACGCTAATATCTACGTTCGTTCCAGTGTAGGGAGCGAAATGGAGTTTCGAATCGCCAATGGTCAGTCCAAACAACTCCGTCTGCCCACAGGCGACTATCAGTATAGTGTCACTCAATACAATGGACCTTTTCCTGAAGAGTTAATTTCACCCCAGGAAGTCGCTCCCTTTTCTTCCGGCCAAATAAGCTGGAAGAATACCAAACCTCATCTCATCATCAAAAGCTGGTAAGCGCGCAGGCCATAGCTAGTCTCTGGCGCCTAAAGCGCCTGAGACTATCCTGAGGAGTGAAACGACGAAGGATCCCGGCGCTAAGTATCTGATAACAC
>JBGSRE010000113.1:0-2710 GCA_041737755.1 Oligoflexus sp. | reverse complement strand
TCCAACTCGCGAGCTCGCGATGCAGGTGACCGAACAGGTGAATTTGTTGGGTAAGTATTTGGGTGTTACGGCATTGTCGATCTATGGCGGTGCCAGTTATACCGATCAACACCGTGGTCTCCACCAAGGTTTGCCAGTTGTGGTCGGGACTCCCGGTCGAATCTGTGACCACATCCGTCGCGGCACTCTGGTCCTCGACAGTCTGCAGGTCATGATTTTGGATGAAGCCGATGAAATGATCTCCATGGGCTTTAAAGATGACCTCATGGCGATTCTGGATTGTCTGCCTGAAGGCCAAGCGAATACCTGGTTGTTCTCGGCAACGATGAGCTCGGACGTTCGGCGGGTGGCTGATCGTTACTTGAAAAATCCTCAGCAGGTTCAGGTCAATCGCACCGAAATGGTGCCGACGGCTATGGAACAGCTTTACTATGTAACTCATGAAGCCAATACGCCTGAAGTTTTGCGCAAGCTGATCGATTCCGTGGATGATTTCTACGGCCTCGTCTTCTGCCAAACCAAAGCTTTGGTGAGTGATTTGACCATGTATCTTCTGGATATGGGCTATCGTGTTGACTCGCTCCATGGCGACAAAAGCCAGGCAGCTCGGGAAATGACCATGCGCGCCTTCCGTGAGCGTAAGGTCAAGCTTTTGATCTGTACCGACGTTGCGGCCCGTGGCTTGGATGTCAAGGACGTGACCCACGTCATCAATTATTCCATTCCAAAGGAACTCGATAGCTATGTTCACCGGATCGGTCGAACAGCACGCTGCGGTAAATCGGGCTTTGCTTTAAGTCTGATTTCGCCACGCCAGCGATCGATGATTGGCCAAATTGAAAGATTGACGAAAACCAAACTGACCGAAGGCACGATCCCCACCCGCAAGGAGTTGGGCGCTAAAAAAGTGGCTTTCTATCTGAATAAATTTCAGGAACCAGCAGGTTTTGCACGTGCCATGGAAGCTCTGGGTGATGGATGGAAAGAATCCCTGGCTACCATGACTCCGGAAGAAATCGCCGGTCGATTCCTGGCTTTGACTTTTCCAGAAATCTTTGCTGAACGCGATCCAGAAAGAAATAGCAGCAACTTTTCTTCTTCAGGCGGATTCCCGTCGTCCGGTGAACGCCCTCAAGGAGATCGTCAGCAACGTTCTTCCCGCAGTGAAAACCGCATTCGACCTATGTCGGGTGGCGGTACGGGTGGCATCGTAGTTCGTCCAGATGCTGGCAAACGTCCGTCTTGGAAAGACGATGCTCCGCGTAGCAGTGCATCCCCTTCTACCTGGGAAAAACCCAAGGTAAAAGCTGTGGCAGGTGATGATGATGTCGTCAAGGAATGGCGTCGTGATGCTGCTGGTGACCAAAGCAAAAAGACCAAAGTTAAAAAGAAGTTTCCCAGTACAGGCGCAGCAGGTGCAGCTCCCAGTAAATTTGCCGGCAAACCCAAAAAGCCAGGCAAGAAAGCGACTTGGGCACAAACCTGAGACACGGTACGGATTCTGACCGCAATCAAGGGTGAAGTCTTTCACCCTTTTTCTTTTTCCCTTCTTTTCAGCCAATCTCTGCGAAAACTTAAACCCATCTGATTCCAGGCAAGTGCTAGGAATAGCTGAAGCTTGGTATTTTCCCAAACGTAGTTGGCTTTGACTGCAGCTCCTCTTGGCTCAACTGAGGAAATTGGGGAGCTCCGAGCAAGGATTGTCAGTCATCTTCTTGGATTTTTCTCATCTTAATGGTTTTATTATTTGGCATTAGATTTTTTGCAAAGGAACCCTTATGGCAAAGACCTCGCATGAAGTGGATTACGAAATTCTAGGGCATTCTCTTCAAGTCGTGGAAGTTGAACTCGATCCGGGCGAAACCGTGATCGCAGAAGCCGGTGCCATGAATTACATGGAGGACGGCATCGCCTTTGAAACCCGTATGGGTGACGGGAGCGAGGCTTCTGGACTGTTTGGCAAATTGCTTGGTGCCGGCAAACGTCTTCTGACTGGCGAGTCGCTGTTTCTGACTCATTTTACCAATCGTGGGGATCGAAAAAGACGGGTCGCATTCTCGTCACCTTTTCCTGGACAGATTGTGGCCGTGGATCTGGCGCAGAATCGTCGATCGATTCTGTGTCAAAAAGATTCATTTCTGGCAGGCGCTTTCGGTACCAAAGTATCGATGGCATTCAACAAGCGCCTCGGGGCGGGTTTTTTTGGCGGCGAAGGTTTTATTCTGCAGAAACTGGAAGGCGACGGGAAAGTCTTTTTCCATGCCGGGGGTCATGTCGTTCGCAAACAGCTCAATAATGAGCTCATTCGGATCGATACAGGCTGTGTGGTGGCTTTTGAGGAAGGAATTGAATTCGATATCGAGCGAGCTGGCAATCTTCGCTCGATGCTCTTCGGCGGCGAAGGACTTTTTTTAGCCACGCTTCGTGGATCAGGGACGGTGTGGATTCAGAGTCTGCCCATCTCCCGACTGGCGGATCGAATTGTCCGCAGCGCGCCTTCGGCGGGTGGATCGTCGCGGGAAGAGGGCTCCAGCTTAGGCGGCCTGGGTCGGATGCTCGACGGGAATTAATATTTTTTCTCCGCTCCGATTCAAAAAAATCTTGCGGCGTGAAAAAAAATCAGGCACATATACAACTTCTCTAGGGGGGTTTAGCTCAGTTGGCAGAGCGCTAGATTTGCATTCTAGAGGTCAGCGGTTCGACCCCGCTA
>JBGSRE010000969.1:0-1613 GCA_041737755.1 Oligoflexus sp. | reverse complement strand
AAAGCCCATCGCGGCAACCCCCAAAGGGGTGGAAAAGAGGACAGAGACTCTTAGGATTCGATTCGACGGCAATGGGAGATAGGAGAAAGCTTGGGAAGGGTCGAGGGTCGGAGCTTTTAACCAGCGATTTTTTCTTGCTGATTGAGCAGATTTTGTCGTCTTTCGCTGAGCAGACTGTTTATTTTGCTGCTAGATTCCATAGCTTTACTGAGCCTTTTCAGGACTTCCACTAACTCAGGATTTTGCTGATTCGAAGCTTCCAGCGTTCGCACTGCAATGCGAAGGTTACCTTGCAAAACGGATAAGGGATTGGCCAAATCATGCAGAAATTTTCGTTGTTCTTCTAATGACATGATGAATTCCATCAAAAATGGTTTTGCACTAGGTTCAGCTTAGCCAAGCTGCTTTCAGCTGGCAACGGGACAGCTCTGCCTCTTGCATGAACGTGTGAAGCAGGCTAGTTTGGAAGCACGGCTCCATTGCGAGCCCGGGGCCTTGAGTAAACGCCCGTAATACTTGTCTTTTAGAAAGACTTTGAAATTGTGACGGACATGCGCTATAAGGGCTGCTCTTTCCGGAGGTCACTCATGAATTCTTTGGGATGGCTCGCTCAGGATGCAGGGCCGATGATCACTCTTAGGTTTGCCAGATCTGGTTCTATGTCCCAAGTCAGCCTCTTTGAAACCAGCGATTATATTAGACTTCTCAACCAACTCCTGCTGATGGAGCTGGGCGCGGTCGAGCTTTATCAACGGTGCGCCCTGGTCATTCCGAGTATCAATTCCGCGTGTATCGCCGGCGAACATCAGATGCATGCCCAAAAACTAACATCGATGATCATAAGCAATCGCGGCATTCCCGATAAAGAGAAGTTCTCGTTTCCTTCGGAAATTTCACTCTTTACCAGCCGTATAGGTCGGCATTTACCCGATAACATGGCTCGTCGAACCAGCCTGACCAGCTGCGTCCGCTTGGAAAAATCCTTGCGCCGACGCTATCACCTTGCTTTCAATGAAGCGCCTTACCGGGATCGCGCCCAACTTCAGGAACATTTGCGCTGTATTAAAGCTCACCTCGAACTGTTGATGCCAGAACACTGAAGAAGAGGCCGGGCTGGCCTCTAGCTCTCGACTTAAGACAAAGGCGCCGACAGAAACCCTGTTTCTTCCAAAGCCGGCCCAAACTCATTCACAGCTGCTCTTGGCAAACGATCACCGGAACTCGGCTTCCAGCCTTTCGACATCGCTTCGGCACCCAGCAAAATCATTTCCAATTGCTGGACCATTCTCTCAGCAAATTCGATCCGCTGCTTGGTCGGAAACTCTAAAGCTTCCATACCGATATTAAACACAACAGTCATCATGGTTTCGGCCACAAGGTCGGGATTGATAATCTCGCGACGAGAAGCGCCAGACTCTTTTTGAATGTCTTCCGCCAACTCTTCCACGAAGCGCCGGGTTTCCTTTTTGATCTCTTTGCGGAAACCTTTTTGCTCACCCAGACGTTCCCCGATTAGCAAGCGAAAATGCTGCTCGTTGTGTTCCAGATACTCCATAAATGTTTCTACCGAAGTCCGAATCACACCGCGTCGTACGCGTGCTCTGCGACGGGCC
>JBGSRE010000956.1:0-1631 GCA_041737755.1 Oligoflexus sp. | reverse complement strand
AAGGATGCTTTGATTGATGCTATGAATTACGATAGGCGGGAATTATATGACGAATTATAGGTGCAGGCTTTACTTGTAATCGACGAGATCCATCGCTACGCTCTGGATAGTTTCTGGCGCTTAAGCGCCAGAAACTACTTAAAAACTTCCGCTACCAAGGCAGAGTTTGGCCGCGATAATTCTTAAAGCTTCCTGAATCTTCCTTTTTCAATTCACCGATCACTTGAGTCAGACCTTGCACAGATTCCTCAATTGTAGTGGTGGCATGAGCGCCCCCCATATCGGTTTGCACCCATCCCGGGTGCAAGGTGATCGAGAGCAGCCAGGGAAAATCAATCGCCAGAGATCGGCTCACCATATTCAGAGCAGCCTTGGAACTCCGATAGGCATAGGTTCCCCCTGAGCTATTGTCTTCCAGCGAAGCCATCTGACTCGAAATCATAGCCACCGTTGGTTTTGTGCCGTTTTTCAAGGCGCCAAGGGCCAGCTGAGTGATGGCGAAGCTACCGATCACATTCACTTCAAAAGACCGCCTCAGGGAATCTAAAGAAATTCTTTGAAATTCACCCTGTCGATCAAGCAAGACTCCGGCGTTATTAATCAAGATATCCAGAGGTTCTTGGTCCAATACTTTTTTTAACCGAACACGTGCTTCCTCATCGGTAATATCAGCATCGACACATTGCAATTGCTGAGGATATTTTTGGCCTAAAGTTCTGAGCGGTAGACAGTCCTTGACTCGACGAGCGACGGCAACGACACGCCCACCTGTTTTAAGATAATGCTCCGTCAAACCAAGCCCCAGACCGCGATTTGCGCCCGTTATGCAAATTTTCTGGCTCATTGAAGGTCCTTTCCCTTGTACTGGGATAGATATTTATTGCAGGCAGGAGCTGCACTTGGCTAACTGGCAGCAGCTTCCAACAGCTTGCGAGCCATAAGAAAATCCAATGCAAGGTCAAGCGGTAAGGCCGGACTGAAGAGAAATCCCTGACCATAACGGCAGTTCATGACT
The DNA here is from genome assembly GCA_041737755.1 of Oligoflexus sp. Taxonomy (GTDB): domain Bacteria; phylum Bdellovibrionota_B; class Oligoflexia; order Oligoflexales; family Oligoflexaceae; genus Oligoflexus. Next base: position 616 of record JBGSRE010000956.1, on the reverse strand, counting down.
TTAAGAATCGCACATTCTTCGACTGTTTCGATGCCTTCGGCGATAATGGGAATTCCCAAACGATTGGCCATTCCAACCACTGCTTCGGTAATGGTAAAGGTTCTTTGATCCTGAATAAGGACTTGCACGAAAGCTTTATCGAGTTTTAAAGCATCGACTTGAAATTTAGCCAGATAACTCAAGCTGGAATAGCCCGTTCCGAAGTCATCAAGGGCGATGGGAAAGCCCAAGGAACGACAGCGTTCGATGGCATAGATGGCCGCAGGCCCCTCCATAAAAATGCGCTCCGTCACTTCAAGTTTAACACTGGCGTTGTCAAGCCCATATTTTTGAGTAACACCAGTGAGATGTTCAAAAAAGCGCGGATCTTGAAACTGTCGACCAGAGATATTGATACTCATAAACAAGGCTTCGGATCGCCCATGGTCTTTCAGAGTCTGAATCATTTTTGCATGCGCAGCGCAGGCATTTTCAATCACCCATTGGCCGATCGGAACGATCAGCGAGGTCTCCTCGGCAATGCCCATAAAAATATCAGGCTGAACCAAACCACGATGGGAACTTTGCCAGCGAATTAAGGCTTCAAATCCGCAGATCTGCATCGCTTCCAGATCCA
>JBGSRE010000906.1:0-4364 GCA_041737755.1 Oligoflexus sp. | reverse complement strand
GGGGGAAGTGGATCCATTATGCTGCCGATTGGTGGCGCCTTTAGGGTGCTGATTTACACTCGACTCCTTTTTGTGCTTCGTCACATCGAAGCGTATCGCGGGGTATTCTGTTATGATCGAACTTTCGAATAAGATCTTTGAAAATATAGTTTAATTTAGACTGCACATCGACAATAGAAAACCAGTTATCTCATCTTGTTAGACCAGATTGGGTTTCAGAATCTGCTTAAACAACGGTTCCAGGGGTTGCTGAAATAATGAGTCAAAATCAATTTGATACTGTGTCGTCATTAAAAGGTTTGGATTGAGATAGGGGTCAGTTGCCAGTTCCTTGCCCCAACGATTTAACATGTACCATTTTTCATAAACCTCCACCCCAGCTTTTCTGGTTGAAGACTCTTTATGAAGGAGAATTGCATGTGGGACATAGACGTTCACAAAACCCTTTTCCCTTAAGCGCAGACAGAGATCGACGTCGCCATAGCCTGAAGGTACGTCAGTTTCATTGAACCCATAGACTAGGTCAAACTTTTCTTTCTGAACCAACAAACATGCGCCCGTAACAGCCAGAACTTCATGTGTTGTTTGAAAATAGGAGTAGTAGTGATTGGAATCATGCGGCAATCCGACTCCAGCGTTGCCAGCTACGCCTTTGCCAAGTCCGACAATACCTGCATGCTGAATCCTTCGATTTTCAAAGAGTAGTTTGGCCCCAACGGCTCCTGTAGTAGGCAATTGAGCAATAGACAGCATCTCTTCAAGCCAGGATGGCGATTCAACTTCGGTATCATTGTTGAGAAAGAGTAAATACTCGCCACGAGCCGCTCGAGCCGCTTGATTATTCATGACAGCAAAATTGAATTCGCCAGTGTATGAAAGGCATTTGAACTTGTCTGCAAAATTTGCCTCCATACGTTTAAAGAGTCGTAGCACTGCATCTGACTTCGAATCGTGGTCAATAAGAATAATCTCGAAATTGGGATACGTTGTTTTGTTGAAAATTGAATTTAAACAAGGCTCAAGTACGTCTAGGGCATCTTTGCTAGGAATTATGATAGAGATCAGAATATTGGGATCTTTTAGGTCGAAACGTACGCGATATCGCTCAAACTTTGCATCAAATTTTACTTGTGCTGGCCATCCTCGTCGTATGCAGGCTTCTGAAACGGCTTTTACACCAGCTTCTGCCGCATAGGGTTTCGCGTCCCGTGATCGGGCGGTGCTCTGTGCATGCGCTCGCCATTGGTACAAAATCATTGGAATGTGAACGACAGGTCGAGGAGATGCCTCGACCGCTCGAAGCATAAGGTCATGATCCTGTGATCCATCAAATCCTGTTCGGAAACCACCCACAGAGCGAACCAAGCTTGTCTTAAATACGGTAAGGTGGGTCGAATAATGGGCTGCGAAACTAAACAGAGGTGACCAATCGGGTTTGTAGAAGCAAGATTCAACGATTCCATCCTCATTGATTCTTGCCTCGTCGGAATAAATTATGTCGGGTTCACTGCTTGCGTTAATGGTTCTCGTCACTTCAAGCAAGGCATTCGGCAGCAATCGATCATCGTGATCCAGAAGGGCAATGTAATCTCCCTGAGCTTGATCCAGAGCGAGTTGTGAAGCAATGCAAATGCCTTGGTTTCTATTTTCGATGAGCAGCTTTACTTTGCCTGGGTTCTGCTTGGCAAATTGCTTAAGTAAATCTTCAACATTTGAGTCTTGCGAGCCATCGTCGACTATACATAGCTCCCAACGATCGTAGACCTGAGCTGCAACCGAAGCGAGACACTCATTTAGATATTTCAGCGGAGTTTTGTAAACCGGCATGATGATGCTGATGAGAGGCTTCTTACTTAGGCTGCCCTGTATGGAGCGGAGTTGCCGGTAATACCGATCCAGCGCCTCGTTCCATCGATCGCCGCCTGGCCGAAGGGCTGCCTGATGAGCTTCGCTGTGATGTTGATTCAACCTAGCTTGAAATTTGCTGACCATAAACAGCAACTTTCTCAAGATTCTAATTGCTAGGGCGAGGCTTGGTTGAAGCCATGCTTGGTGACCGGGCCTGTTTAATATGTTCATGAGTGAATTTCGAACTTGGGATTTCACGTATGTCGTCCTTGCTACCAGCACAGTCAATGGCAGTTCCGATCAGTGGTTTCTATTCTAGAATTTCCTATATTTACAGATTATTTTGTTGATATCGACCTCTAAATAAAGAGTTACTGCGACTTTTCACCGAGGGTGCGATAATACTTGACTCGATAGCTGACGAGCCTGCACGGGGGAAGGGTTTGATTTTCAAATTTCTGTTTAAGTTAGTGGAATGGTTGCTGCGTCTAATGGGCTCTGTTGAGTTGAGCTATTTTTGCAAGGCATTTGAATCTAGCCCTCTTCCCTCACAAGTTGACATGCCAAAAACGCTGCATTTGTTTATCCCCTTCCGCGATCGGTGGGACCTAACTCTTAAATGTCTTAATGGTATAAAAAAGCAAGTCCTTACTGGCATTCAGTGCCACGTTCATCTCATAGATAACGGCAGCAGCTCCTCTACCAAACAGAGAGTTCAATCCTGGTTTTCGGATGCAGCATGGGAAGGAATTATACTGCACGGCCATGAAAGCGATGAGGCTTTCAACTTTTCAAAGCTGTGCAACATTTCTTTGACTTTGCCGCAGGCTAAAAATCGGGAAGAATATTTTTTGTTTCTAAACAATGATGTGGTTTTGGATAATCCCGAGAGTCTTGCTATATCGACAAATTTTGCATCTGAAACGCCGAATTGCGGAGCAGTAGGCATTACTCTGCTTTTTCCGAATAGAGACATTCAACACATATTTGCTGCGCCAGGGGTCAAAATCATTGCCTCCCATCCGTTTAAAGGAAGAAGTTCGACCATTCTGAAAGACTGGAACAAATTTTCACGGCAAGTTCCTGCGGTGACAGGAGCGTTTTTACTAATATCTTCAGCGATCTTCAGGGAAGTTAATGGCTTTGATGAAAATTTGCCTACCGCCGGCCAAGATATTGACTTGTGCTTGAAATTGCAGAAATGCGGCTACAAGAACTGGACTTTGCCACAAATCATGGCTGTCCATCTGGAAAGCGCAAGCAGGAGTAGAAAAGCCATTGACTTTGATGAAGTTGACTACATTTATAACAAATGGAAAAATTTCTTGACCCAGAATCCTGCTTATCCTGATGATATATCAAGATGGAGTGAACAGCCTGTGCGGACGCGTGGCGAAGGTCCCTATCCCTATCACCGATTACGATCCGTTCTTGGAATGAAACCCCTTTCCCAATCGCAGTAACTTGAGATAGATAGGTCTGAAGCTCCTTTTACCTCAATCAAAAGCACAGGAGCTCTGCGAAATTGAATAGCAGGGTCCTTCATCGCTATACTTTGATAAAGTTGGTTCTGCTATCGAAACACATTTTGAATCGATAAGTAAATTCATTGAGCCATCTTCTCTTTTTTCGATTTTGTATGTTTCCGCATCGTTTTTACATTCTGGAGACTCCCAAACAATCTTTCTGGTTTGCTCCGAAATCCTCTCAATCGATGCTGTACCACGGAGTGTAGTTCCGCGATTTGTAAAGTAACAGTACTGAAGTCTCTTTTTTTCGATCTTGAAGCAACTGACAGCTACTTGTCCAACTGATGTCGTCCTTTCGGATAACCAATAGCCCAGTTCTTCGTTGTTAATACCATCGACTTCTTCAGTATTAACACCATCGACTTCTTCAGTGTTAACACCATCGACTTCTTTAGTGTGCTTACTTTCATGCTTGCAACCCATGGAAAATACAACTAACAGAGTCGAAGACGAAAAAAATTTCAGGATTGATTTTATATAGAGATTCATTCGTTCTCCGAAATATTCTTGTCTTTGGATCTTTTGCCAAACTGATTATATCTTTAGATTACTTCCAGGTTCAAGCTGAAGGGAATGACGATTGCACGGATTGGGAAGTAGTCCTGATGACTCGACTTGTTGAAAACGGTGTGAGGCACTTTCGAGTTTCTAATATATTTCAGCACATTACACGCACGCATAGGATTTTTTCGACCTAATTTACTCTTTAGAAAATGTTGCTGGTGATATTGCTTGGCCGTGTTTCAAAAGCTCCAGAAATTGTTAGACTCGTCGACCATTCTCCACTAGCAGCGCTATCAGATCCTGAAAATAAGTGCTTATGTGAGAACTTCTGACTCTAACCGATTCAGTCGTCACCAACAGAAGTTGCCCGTGTTTCGTAGAGCCATCTGATGCAGTGTTGAAAATTAAACGACATGCAAATGTGTGAACCTTGATTTTTGTGCAAGATCATCGAAACCGTACTGCTCGTTGATCGGCACCTCA
>JBGSRE010000107.1:0-15340 GCA_041737755.1 Oligoflexus sp. | reverse complement strand
CAGTCATGCCCAGCGCATCGCGCGTCGGGCACCTACTCGATTATACTGTACGCCGCGAATGCGCCCGCAATTCCCAGACGATCTGATTCAACCAGATTTCTTCCCCATCGCCACGACTTTTTAATCGTCGATCTGCTTCATGACAAAGCCGAATGGCTTTTAAAAATCCTTGGGGTCCACGTCTTTGTACATATCCCATATATGACTGCACGACCGTGGTTGGCAAGCGCATGGTTTTGGCCATATCCGCCGGATTCTGACCGTTTCGCACAGCAGCTTGAATCTGCAGAGCCTTTCGACAATGCATGGCAAGGATTGCTAACAGCGCCAGTCCTTTTTCTCCGCGATCCAATAGATCCTTGAGTAGGAGCAGAGCTTTGCCATAAGCTTCTTGGCAAAGAAATTGATCCAATTTGAAAATATGATCTTCCCGTAGAAAACCGAGAAAAGGCCTTATGGCAGATGAGGATACTGCTCCATGGTGACCTTCCAAGCAAAGACTTATACGATTCAATTCATTGTCTAATTTGAACAAATCAGAACCAACTGCATCAAGCAAAAGATCGGCCGCTTCGCTCTGCAAATTTAAACCATAGTGCAATGCTCGATCATTGACAAAATCACGATATTCCCAAGGAGCTGGCTCGTCACAAGGCAGTATATAGGCCTGCAACCGGTCTAATTCCTTCTGTGCTTTGGCAGGAATATCGCTAGCTCGCCAAATCATACAGATGGGATTTTGAATATCCCGCGCCTGTTTCATGCTTTGCAAGTGACTCATTAAGTCACATTTAGCGTGAGCTTGGTTGATAAAAGTCAGTGTCGCAGGATCAAACAAAGACGAGGCCGAGGCGGCTTGCAAAAACCGCTCAGCATTCATTTGGGGAGCTTCCCAGCGTTCGATAGCCCAGGATTTGGCTTCATAGGTTGACCGAAGACAGCGAGTCAATTCGCTCAGAAAAAAGTCCGAGTCGCCTCGAAGAACTAACAGTTTATGTTTTTGAAAAAAGCCACCTTCAAGCACCGCGTTCAAACCCGTGCGATGGGTTTTATAGGGTGATTTTTTAGGATAGTTCAAGGGGTGCTCCCTGCTGTCAGCATCTGGTAGTCAAAGCTGCAATCCAAGGCTTTTTCCAAACTTTTCCCTTCCTTTTTCAAGGCCAATTGTTCGGCGTCCAGACGACTGCCTCGGGTGCTGGTCAATTTCAAAATATAGGTGCTGCCCTGCTTCACAATATTCAGATTTTGAATCTTAAGTTGCCTTGTCCGCAACAAGCAGCGGGCAATACGCAAGCAGGAACTCAATAAATTCACGCGTGTAAGATTACGGTCTAGGTAGGGCAGGCTGTCTGATTTGCTAGACTTTGCTGGATTCTTGCGGGAAAATCGATTGATCAATGCGATCAGATGTTTTTCCTCCTGAGTATAACCTAGCAGACTTGATTCAGTAATCAGGTAATAAGAGTGACGATGATAACTGCTGAAGCTAATAAATTTCCCTGTTTCTAGCAGATAAGAAGCCGCCATCAAAAGGTCCCGGTCCAAGCGGGTATCGTTGCTCATTTCGGCGAATTCAGGAAAGGCCAAAAGCTCGTCCAGAATGCGCACGGAAAGATCGCTCATACGAGCAGCAAAAGTGGGGTCCAGTCGCAACTTTCCGGCGAAACCCACTACGCTTTGCCAGCGTAAATCCTGCCAGTGAGCTCGAGGTAAGAGGCCCTTACGCTCATAAGTATCGATGGCCACGCCTTCACGTAATCCACAGCTAGAAACAATCCACTGTGGAATTTGTAAAAGTCGAGTCAATGTCGCCAGGATCACGCAACCGGCCACGACAATATCCGCGCGTTTCAAGTCCAGACCCCAACGAACAGCAATGCGGTCCGGGTCAAGTATTTGGCCTAACTCCTGTTCAATGGCGTAAAGTTCGGCTGCTGTGAAGCGAAAACCATGGGGATCGTCCAGATCGCCTTTCCTGCGATCGTGATGGATCATGCGAGCAAGCGATTTAGCAGTTCCTGAAGTAGCAGCAGCATTTTGAATATTGGCGCCGAAAAGATCGGCCTGAATTGGAGTTAATCGGGCCTCCACATACTGCCTTAAGTCTTCAAGTTGCTCAGCCGTATGGCCCTTGTCAAAAAAATGGGTTTTAGAAAGCAGCAGAGCCCCCATTTTCAAGGAGCTTAGGTAGGTGCAATCGGCCCCACGACCCACTGCAATTTCCGTAGATGCTCCACCTATATCGACGGAAAGCAGTGTTTCCAAGCCAAAGCTGAGACCTTGAGAAACTCCCAGGAAGGAAAGCCTAGCCTCTTCTACACCGTCGATAATTTCTAGCTTAAGCCCAGTTGTCTTTTGAATGTGATCGATAAAAGTTAAACGGTTGTGAGCGGCGCGAATGGCTTGTGTCGCCACGACTCGAAACTCCGCCTGGTAGCTTTGGCCGATGCTCTTCATGGCCAGCAATGCTTCCGTGGCGCGTTCGAAAATCCTTTCTGGAATCATGTCCTCGTCTATGGCTTCGGCCAACCGCATGTTTTCCTTTTGGCCATCAATAACATGAGTTTGGCCTGCTTCATCCAAGGAGGTTATGGCCAGATGAAAGGTATTGCTGCCGAGATCAATCACAGCCAGCGGAGATTTTGGTTGGAAGCTCGGTCGATTAGGAATAATTTTAACCCTCAGGCTTCGCGGTTTTTCGGCTATTTCTCTTCTTGACGAAGGGACGACCTTTACGCTTCAAATCATGCCGTATGGCTTTATCATATGGAAGTGATTTGATACCTTGTTCCCTGGCAATTTCAATAAACTTTTGTTGAGAGTCCCAAATTGGCCCTTCTCCTCCAGTCCGCATGCTATAACTGCCATCGCTTTGCAGCTGCCAGGCGTTTTCCGTATCGGCCCAATAAATAGGAATGATTTCATCGATAATGCGTGAACGAGCTTTGGGATCATCGATTGGAAAAATCACTTCTATTCTTCTATCCAAGTTGCGCGGCATCCAGTCTGCTGAACCCAAAAAGACTTCCTCAGCGCCCTTATTTCGGAAATAAAAAATACGGCTGTGCTCGAGAAAACGGCCGATGATCGATATCACTTCAATATTTTCGCTAAGCAAGGGCACTCCGGGGCGCAAACAGCAAATCCCACGTACGATCAATCGAATTCGAACGCCTGACTGGGAAGCCTCGTAAAGCTTTTCTATCAAGGCCCCATCCACAAAAGAATTCATCTTTGCAAAAATCAAACCGTCACCAGTTTCTTCGTGAGCTTTAATCTCTCGATCTATGAGCCGGAGAAATTCTTCACGGAGATAAAGGGGGGCTAAAACCAGCTTATTTAAGGGGGATGTGGACGGCTTAAACGACTCGGCATCATGACTGAGAATATTGAATCCAGTCAGCATATTAAACAATAGGCTCGCGTCCTCACCAAAGGCCGGTCGAGCTGTAATATAGCCGATATCCACATAGTGCTTGGAGGTAGAGGAGTTATAGTTGCCGGTGGAAAGATGCACATATCGATGCAATTGACTTTTTTCCCGGCGTACGATTAAAGTCAACTTGCAGTGAGTTTTCAAACCGACAAAACCATAGACCACATGCACGCCAGCCCGCTCCATGCGTCTAGCCCAAGTTATGTTATTATGCTCATCAAAACGAGCCTTCAGTTCGACGACCGCAGTGACCTGCTTGCCTTGTTCTGCAGCCAGAATCAGCGCATCAATAATGGGGGAATCACCAGACGTTCGATAGAGAGTTTGCTTGATAGCAAGGACATCCGGATCCCAGGCAGCCGTATGTAAAAGTTCGATTACTGCATAGAAACTCTCGAAGGGATGATGCAAAAGCATATCTTCTTCTCGTATCAGAGAAAAGATACTGTGCTGACTCTTCATGCGTGGTGGCAAACGCGGATTAAAGGAAGGGAACTTCAAATCCTCACGCGGCAGGTCATATAGGCCCATCATGTCCATCAAAGAAAGCGGACAGTCCAAAGCATAGCTGTCCTCTGGAGTTAATCCTAAGCGGAGTTCCAGATGAGCTCGCAATTCTGGCGAAAGCAAAGAGCCATACTCAAGCCGGACGGCTTCGGCTTGATCCCTTGCCTTTACTTCGGTTTGCACCGAGCTCATCAGATCAACGACCTGGCTCTCGAGGAGTTTAAAGTCAAGATTGCGCGTGACTCTGATAGGATAGGCCGAATCAATCGGCATGCCGAAGAATAGGGTTCCTAGATGGGTAGCGATCAAGTCTTCGAGCAAGACCATGACTCGGTCGTTCTCCTTCGAGCTGACGGGTAAAAGCCTTGGCAAAACGTTGGGCACTTCGACGAAAGCGATGGGTGGCAATCCCCCATCGTTTCTTTGAACCTTGAATACCACGATCAAATACAGCCTTGTATTAGCCAGGAAAGGAAAGGGGTGGGCTGGGTCTACGGCTAAAGGTGTGAGCACGGGGAGTATTGTTTCCTGATAGTATTGAGCTAGGCTCTCCTGCTCTTTGAGCTGTAGATTTGCCAATTTTTCGAGGCGAATATTTTGCGCCCAAAGTGCTGGCATCAGCTCTTTGTTCCAGATGTTGCCGATTTCTTCAACCAGATGTCGAGTGCCGTCGTAGATCCGGCGCAGAGTTTCAGAAGTGGATAAATGGTCGGGACTATCGCTCGGCAAAGCTCCCTGCCGCACAGACCTTTTTTTACCGGCCACCCGAACCATAAAAAATTCATCGAGATTGGAATAGCAGATGGCGAGAAATTTACAGCGATCTAGCAAAGGCGTGCGAGAACGGCGGCTTTCTTCCAGTACGCGAAAATTAAAGGCTAACCAGCTCAATTCGCGATTGAAATAGCGATCATCCTGGCTTTTCTGGTTTAGCTTTCGCAATTTTTCTGCGTTCATGGTTATAATCGGTGCCGCGCTCGGGAAAATGTCCTTGAGGACGTGCCTTTTGCCTGGGAAGTAAGGGCTCTATCCTTTGAGCATAGCCCTTCAAAACCAGCTTGCCCATAGGAATAAACTACCTGTCGGCAATTTCTAATCACCGGAGGAATCAAAGTCCTATGAGACCTTGGATTGGGCCTTTGGCCTTCTTTCTGATCGCCTGTGGAAGCAGTAATTCAAATGAAAACAATGTGGCCGGACCAACGTCGGCTACCGAAAACCCCATCTACGCAGATCTAGCATCGCAATCCAGTACGGACGGCCAAAAGGTGGCGTTTCTATCCCGCCGTGATGCAGGAGCTTATCGAGTTTATCTTTACAATGAAAGCGCAGAGCCGAAGCTGTTTGCCTTGAGTAAAATAGTTCCTCTTGAACCAGCCACCGATGAATTGGCAACTAGTTTAAGCGAAGATGGAAACTGGATTTTAACCTGGCGATCCGGAGTTGAGAAGAACGAACTCCTGCTCAACTCATTTGATGGCTCCCAGAAGACCACATTGACTCTTAGCAGTAGTGCCCGTTTGCGCGGTCTTTCTTTGGCACCTCAAGGCCTTGATTATTTCGCCTATACTGAACGTAAAGCCGGAGTTGATAGTGTTCGTATTTATTCCTTTAGTACGACGGGTACACCGGTCGTCGCCGAAGAGGCTGTCCTTACCGAGGAATATGGTGCGCAGTTCGCGGTCGTCGGATCGGATCTCTATGTCTTCACAAGGAAGCTTTCGACCAATGGGAGTGCTAAGGTCCAATACCGTAAGCGAGTAGGGCCTGCACAGTGGAGCCTGGATGCCAGTACCACGACTCTTTCCGCTGCTGATGTCGAAAGCCCTACTTCAGCATCAGCATTGGGTTTACTTTTTGCGAGCAATCTAGCTAACCCTCGATTGAAAACCAAGCAAGGGACCTTTGCGAATAAACCCGTAGGTTATCAGGAGAATGTAGGTATAGTTCAGGAAGTAGCGCAATTTCAAGCTTTCAGTACTTCACCTATCAACTTAACCGGATCAATATATCGAGCGAATGAGCCTCTAACTCTGAGCAATATATCGACGACTCCGGACGGAGCTTATCTGCTAGTAAGTGGTTATGATGCTTGGTTTTGTAAGTCGAGAACAGTATTGAGCAATCTTCTTCTTTTGCTGCGAGTCAACGATGGGGCAGTATTGCCACTGTTCGTCGCTCGAGAAACAGGGAAAGTGCCGTGGACGGATCTCTTGAATGAGCCTTGTGCGTATTTTGATCAAACGACGATCACCAGGAATCTTGATTTTGATACAACTCTGGGCCAGGGGCAGATCGTTTCTGTAACAGGTAATCGGGTCACAATGCTCTTTGAGTCGAAGATTACGGGCGATCGTGAGATTCGTCGCCTTAGTTTTGATGTGACCGATTGGACCGCAAAGACTTATGCGGCACCGGTTTTCACAGATATCAGTGCTAATCCGAGGTTGTGAAGAGAATAGACAAGGGAATGCGCAAGTATTTCCCTAAGTTCCTTTAAACGCTGAGCCATGGGCATAGTGCCTAAAGCAAGGGAAGCTCCCTCTATAGCGGTACTCCGTTTAGAGGGAGAGGATGTCACGGCTGCAAAAGTTGACGAGCGTGATGGCAGTCTTTATGGATTTGTTTTTTAAGTTCGTCCATAGAAGAGAATTTCTGTTCGGGACGAATGAAATTCGTCAGATAAACTCCCAGCGTCTCTCCGTACAAGGCATCCGTTCCAATATCATCGCGGAGAATATGGACTTCAGTGCTCACGATCGATTCTCCGCCCGACACCGTTGGTCTTTTGCCGATGTTCAGAATACATGCTTGCCGGTGGGCGGGAATGTGAAAGATACTTGGCTCTTTGTCAAGAACAGCAAATCCAGCATAGACACCCAGTCCAGGCAAAAGCTGATCTCCAGTGAAGACATTGGCCGTTGGAAATCCCAATTGCCGACCAAGTTTCTGTCCGCTGACCACTGGCCCCTCCAGAAGATAGGGTCGGCCGAGAAGTTCACGGGCCTTGGCTAAATTTCCCTCTCCCAGAGCTTTGCGAATGCTGCTACTGCTAATGGTTTCATCAAGCCATTGTTGGGGCTCAACCTCTTCGACGATACAAGCATCTGGCTCAGCTAGATTTCTCAGTATATCCAAAGTGCCATTACGATTGCAGCCGAATCGAAAATCATGACCTACGATGATAGCCTTGGCTTTTAATCTTTGCTTAAGAAGAGATTGGTAGAATTCAGCAGGTGTGAGCTGGCTAAAGTTCTGGTCAAACTCTTGAATGACAGTGAAGTCGAGTCCAAGCTCGGTCAAGGCTCTCAGCTTCTGCTGAGTCTGGAAAAGTTTACCGACTTTGCGCTCTGGCTTAAAAAACTGCTTCGGATTGGGATCGAACGTTAAGCACAGACTACTATAGCCATGGGTTTTAGCCTGCCATTGAATGCGTGAGATCAACTGCTGGTGACCACGATGGCAGCCATCGAAGTTGCCGATAGTGACGGCGCTTGCTTCGATTGGAAAGGAGCTTGGGCTTGGTATGGAAGGACTGCGCAAAACTTTCAAAAAAATATCCTTTGCTGCAGAATTGGTATCTTTGCGCCAGGCGGCATTGTGCTCTATAATCTGATTCTAAGGTGCACAAAATAATTGCCCTGATATGTAACATCACCTGATGACAGGCGCAATTGCCTATCACAAGTATAGCACGGCACAACAGGCCGTTTGACAAGCGAGGAATAGAATTGGGCAGGGCATGGCTCTAGAAGTTGCAAGTACAGATCCTGGCGGTGGAATCAGCAGCTTAGCTCTGCTTTTGGTGATCTCACTTATCTTTTTCCTTGGACTCCTTCTCATTTGGTACTTCCGTCGGAATCGACAAGTGGAAGTTCCGTTGAATGAGGCGCGAGACGACCTCCTTTTTATGAAGATCGCCTATACTACAGAGCGAGAGTCCGAAGCACCGAGGCAGGGGTACTTGCGGTCGCTGACTTCAGACCGTGCCACTTTGGTGGTCGTCGACCGCGGTTTGCGCAAAGGCAGTCAACTTCATTTGGATCTTGGCAGTCTTCGCAATCACGACGGACTGATAACAGCGCCAATTCGCGGCAAGGTGACGCAGATGAAGAGTCTAGGTGGTTCTCCTGAAAATATACTCGTCAATATTCAGTTCCTCGAGCATAACCTCCTCATGCACGAGATGCGTCAACAGATGTCGGAGCTTCCCCCGGCTTAAATCAGGCGAAATCGAGTCTCACGCGTAGTTTCAGACCCCTTTTATGGGGGTCTGGTGAGCGTTTTTGGGAGTCAAATTCAGGTAAAATAGACTCATTCTATAGGGATGGACTAAATATGATCCAACAGTTTCAGAGGGTTGCGATTCAAGCAAGCACCCGCTGTATGGGTATTCTCGGGAGTGGAATCGGCCATAGCCTTTCGCCTTTGATTCATAATTATTCAGCCCAGAAATTGGCTTTGGATTGTGTCTATCTCGCCTTTGATAGTTCCGAAAAGAAATTCCCCGAAAGGTGCTTTTTCCAAAGTATGTGGGATATGGGTGCGTTAGGATTTAACGTTACGGTGCCCTTCAAAGAACAGGCGGCGGAAATGTTTCCTGGGTCAGGATTGGGTTCTGTCAACACCCTCTACCGAGGAACTCAGGGCTGGCAGGCAACATCCACCGATGCTGAAGGATTTTTACTAGGTTTGACGCAGATTCAAATCTACCTGGATACGATTTCGGGAATTGTCATTCTAGGCAACGGTGGAGCCGCGTTAGCACTTTACGAATATTTTCTTCGCGTTACTGCCTTACCCATTGTGGTCTTGCGGCGAACGATAGAGCGCGATGCGGCCTGGAACAAACCTAAAGACCGGGTGGAGTTTTTGGATCTTGAAGAGTCGGCTTTGATGTCGGTTCTGAAGCGATATCCCAATGCTCTTTTGATTCAGTCGACCAGCGCGCCTCTGCAAGGTGATCGACTCGATGCCCTTGTGCCTGCCTTGAAGCCTTTTCAAGGAGCCTTTGTGGATCTTGTTTATGGAAAAACCTCAGCTCTATTGGATACTATGCGGATCATGGGATTGCCGGCACAGGATGGTCTTCCCATGTTGATCGGGCAAGCACTTTTGGGGCAAAAGCTGTGGTGGGGTCGGTCAGCTTCCTTTGCTGAGATCGAAGTTCTTTTGCGAGAGCATTTACTAGGTCGTGGGGTCATAAGACCAACATGAATCGTGATCAGCTGGAACATCTTTGCAAAGATCAGGGGCTGCTTTTGCTTGGCCTCGTCGATCTAGGCATTGAATCGAGTTACCACTTTTTTGAGAGCTGGCTCGATCGCGGTCATCATGCGGGCATGCAGTTTTTGGAAAGGAATCGGGAACTACGAAAGGATCCTCGCGGTCTTTTGTTGGAAGCTCGGCAAGCCATCATCTTCTCTTTGCCTTATTTTCAAGGCGATCGCCTGCTCGCTGCTCACCGAGGTCGCTATCGGGTCGCGCAGTATGCTCGGATGCATGACTATCATAAGTCGATGAAAAAGAAGGCCACGAGTATCCTGCTACAATTGCAGAATGATCATGTCGGTCTGCAAGGAAGAGTGACGATCGACAGTGCACCTTTGTTGGAAAGAGCTCTTGCCGCTCAGACCTTTCGAGGGTTTATCGGCAAAAATACCTGCTTTATCCATCCCGAACATGGCAGCCTTATGCTTCTCGGTGAAATTCTTCTGACCAAAGAGATTTTTGCAAGTGATACCGCTGCCAAAATTAATCCGGATGAGCGGACTCGTGACGGAGGCTGCGGAACCTGTCGACGTTGTCAGGTGAACTGCCCCACTGGAGCACTCGATCAGGCTTATACTTTAGACGCTCGCAAATGCTTGGCCTATTGGACAATCGAGCATCGCGGGCCGATTCCTTTTGAATTCTGGAAATGGCTGCCAACTTATATCTTCGGCTGTGACCTTTGTCAGTTGGCCTGTCCTTATAATAGGCAATCTCAGCAGACAGCGGAGCCGGTACGCCATGATCTTAGTAATCCAGATCTTTTCGATTTGGCGACCATGGATCAGCAGCGCTATGAAACTTGGTTGGGTGGCACACCCTTGACTCGGGCTAAACGAGAGGGCTTGCGTCGCAATGCTCTTATAGCGATGGCGGTCATGCAGGATGATCGATTGCCGGCTGCTCTTGCAAAAATTAAGACTGACGATGCGGAAGTACTGCATCTTACTCTTGCGCAGATCGAGATGTGGAAGCGGCAGGCCCATTCCGGTTCAGCGGAATAGATTCTCAAGTTTCCCGCTTCGCTCCCTGGAAATTAGTAACGCCGTACCGTAACGATAGTCCTTGGTGGCTGAGCTTGAATGACAATCGGTCGGGTCTTTGTAACATAGACACTTCGCTCTCGATGCAGAGGCTGAGTATGAAGAGTTGTAATGCAGGCTGTTTGCGTCAATGGAATGAAAAGAAGGCAGAAGATTTTACGCTGGAGTTTCATGGTCAGTCCTTGTTGCTGAAGAAAGAGGCCAAGAATTTCTTTGCAAGCTAGAAGCCAGGAAATATCGCGAAAATGATTAAGAAAAGTAGGCGCAGAAGCGGCACTATTCACGACAGTTTTTTGAGATTAGCTACATCTGTGGATTTGAGGAGACAGAGAACGAAAGTTCAGAAGTGGGGAAAGGATCGAGGGCTAAGAAAACGAATGGTGCTCAGGGCGGGACTTGAACCCGCACGCCTTTCGGCACATGCCCCTCAAACATGCGTGTCTACCAATTCCACCACCTGAGCATGAGTATCAGGGTTTCGGTTCGGTCTGGGGTGCTTCACCTTCAGCTTTTGGAGCAACAGGTGCTGCTGGTTGCTGAGGTTGGGCGGGTGCGGTTTCTTCAGTCTTCGTGCCAGCCTTTTGAAGGCGTTCAGTCAAACCAGTTTTACCGGAGTTACCCTTAGCCATCGTCAATGCGATGCTTGTAATCATGAAAATGCCTGCCATGGCGTATGTCAACTTGCCCAGAAAGCTTGTCGCACCTGCGGCGCCAAATAGGCCAGATGAGTTGCCGCCGCCAAAGGCCGCGCCTACGCCACCTGAATTACCGCCTTGTATAATAATGACGATAATCATAAAGATAGCTGCCGAGATGTGTACGACTGTCAAAAAAATATCCATGTTACCACCGAAGGAAACATAATGGTGGCTCCTCCCAGAATCGAACTGGGGACACGTGGATTTTCAATCCACTGCTCTACCGACTGAGCTAAAGAGCCACTTCCCAAAAGGGAGATTCGTAAATAAAGCAGTCCTGATTTTCAGTCAAGACTTTCTTCTCAAAAAGTCAAATGCTTCCGAGAAGCTCCAGTTGCCTCGGACACGTGACTAGAGTAACAGAGTCTCTGTTGACCCAACAGGCCAGAATTGACGAGAATACCTTTTTTCCTGACGTACTTGAAAGGGCTTTATGCGTACTCCTCTGTTTCAACGCCAAGCCAGCAAACCTGTCGTGATAGCTGGGCCATGTATGGCCGAGTCCTATGAGCTGATGGAAACCGTGTGCCGACATCTTCAGCAACTGGCGATCGAATTGGATTTCCAGCTAGTGTTCAAAGCTAGCTTTGATAAGGCCAACCGGACTTCGATCAACAGTTACCGTGGACCAGGGTTGGAGCTTGCTTGCCAGTGGTTTGCCCAATTGAAAGACAAATTTCCTGGGCTTCAGGTACTCACCGACGTTCATGAAACCCAGCAGGTGGCTCCGGCAGCCGAAGTCATAGATGTCTTGCAGATTCCTGCGTTTCTCTGCCGACAAACCGATTTAGTCGTAGCGGCTGTGAAAACTGGGCGAGCGGTAAATATCAAAAAGGGTCAGTTTCTGGCTCCAGAAAACGCCCAGCATATTATCAGCAAAGTGCTGGCTGCTGCGAAAGAAGAGAATTTGACAGTTGATTACGCATTGACCGAGAGAGGAACAACCTTCGGTTATGGTAATCTGGTGGTAGATATGCGCGGACTTAAAGTAATGTCCGATATGGGCGCGCCGGTAATATTTGATATCACTCACAGCCTGCAACTGCCAGCTGCTGGGGGAGCAAGCGGAGAAATTTCCGGTGGCCTACGAAATTTTGCACCGATCTTGGCAAGAGCGGCGACTGCAACGGGATATTTGGCTGGGTTTTTCCTAGAAGTTCATCCTGAACCAGTCAAAGCCAAGAGCGATGCCGCCACGCAGTTGTCACAGCCCCAGGCGGAGACACTCTTGCGGCAGTTGGTACCTCTCTGGAAAAACATGCGAGACTCAGCTGCCAAAGATCTTGAATTTACCTAAGCTCTTTATGTGAGGAAGTCAGGATGCACCTGAACTGGCAGAAGCTGCTCGCGGTTTTCGTCCTAGCTTCCTTGATCGGTACTTTCTTCTTCCTCGGTTTGGGCCGCTATTTTACCCTGGACCAACTGCAGCAAAGCAAGCAGCATCTGCTCGCCTATTACAGTGAGCACCAGTTCTTAACTATGGCGGTCTATTGTCTGGTCTATATCTTGGCTGCTTCCTTGTCACTGCCTGGTGCCCTGTCTCTTACTTTTGCGGCAGGCGCAATCTTTGGGCCTTGGTGGGGAACGCTGCTGGCTTCGATATCGTCTGCTATTGGAGCTACCGGGGCATTTCTTTCGGCGCGCTACCTGATCGGCCACAGCATTCAAAAAAGATTTGGCGTCCGATTGGCGATGGTAAACCGGGGAATCCAAGCAGAGGGCGGATTCTATCTGATGTCGCTTCGTCTGTTTGCGGTTTTTCCCTACTTTATGATCAACTTGGTCATGGGATTGACGCCTATATCTGTTCGGACTTTCTTTTTTGCTACACTGGTGGGTATGCTCCCTGTGATTTTTCTCTATAGCTATACGGGAACCCAGCTGAGTCAAATCCAGACTTTTCGCGATATTCTTTCAGCTCGGCTTGTTCTCAGTTTTATGGCGATGGCCATGCTACCCATCCTTGCCAAAAAACTGATACAATGGTGGAAAAAGCGTCAGGTTCCAAAGGAGAAATAAGAAGATGAGTGTCTCCGAGCGTCGCAATCGATCCCGCTGTCTCATCTGCCAGGGTCCGATGAAGGAAGGGGAGGAACGCTGCCGCAATTCCCTCTGTTCCTTCAATCACCGGAATGTTAATTGTCCCAGATGCCAGCACCCTGGCCCTGAGGCGACTCGCTTCGACAGCGAAGGACAATTTCATTATTTTTGCTCGGAATGCCACAACAAGTGGATAAGTAAAGCTTCCTGATCAAGGCTTTTATACCGTTCCTGCCATGCCGAAGATCGGTAAATACATGGCCACCACGATAAATCCAACGATGCCGCCGATGACAACTATCATCAAGGGTTCTATCATGGACATCATGGCTGCAATGGCGGTATCGACTTCTTCCTCATAGATATCTGTCACCTTCTTTAGAGTTTCATCGAGAGTTCCCGTGGATTCACCGACCGCCACCATGGAAACCACCATTTTTGGAAAGAAATCTCCCTGACTCAATGGGTCCGCGAAGGTGCTGCCTTTGGAAATTTCCTCACGAACATTGAGGACGAATTTCTCCACTGTTTTATTGCCCGAAGACGTTGCACAGATCGATAGCGCTTCTAGGATGGATACACCGGAACTCAACATCGTGGACATCGTGGAACAAAAGCGCCCGACGGCGATCTTTATCATGACCTCACCAATGATGGGGGTCTTGAGGATCCCCTTATCAAAAACGACCTTGCCATTCTCTGTTTTCAGATAATAGCGAAGCCCAAGAAAGCTGGCGATAAGTCCGCCGATAATCTCCATCCAGTTGTCGACCAAAATATTCGACATATCGATGACTATTTGGGTTAGTCCTGGGATTTCCTGGCCGCTTTCAGCAAACTGTTTGGCAAAGCTGGGAACCACAAAGACTAGTAGCAAGGTCACAACACCGATTGCCACCAATACGATGATAATCGGATAGGCCATCGCAGCTTTCACCTGAGCCTTGAGTTTGGCGGCTTTTTCAATATAGCTGACGAGCTGTTTGAGAATCACATCCAGCCGACCTGAGGCTTCACCAGCCCTGGTCATGGCCACATAGAGAGAATCGAACATGTCGGGAAAAGGTTCGATAGCATCGGTTAGGCTGGAACCCTGCTCGATAGCATTGATGATTTTTTCAATGGTCTCCCGAAAATCGACCTTGCGTTGCTGATCCTTCAGCATCTGCAGAGCTTGCAGCATGGGAATACCGTTTTCAATCATGAGGGAGAACTGTTTAGTAAACAGTCCCAACTCGCGAGTCGTAGGCAATTGGGGGCCCAAACGGATTTGAATATTGCCTTGCTTGTCTCGAAAGATCATGCGGCTCAAAAAGCCTCGCTTGATCGATTCGCCATTTTCTGCTTCCATCGCGTGGATTCTGAGGATCCGCAGACCCTTATTGGACAGGATAACTTTGGCATTTTGTTTGGACGAGGCACTGACCTCGCCAGCTTTTATTTGGCCGTTCTTGCCTTTGGCTCTGTAAGAATACTTCGGCACGTTCTACCTTCTAGCGTCTGACACTTTTTTGTTTGTTGTCGCTTAGCATTTCCTGCAATTCATCAGGATTTGGGCTCTTCTGAATAGCTAGATCTCTATTAACGATACGTTTAGTGACGAGATGATAGAGGGACTGATTCATGGTTTGCATCCCGCTTCCCGACTGGCCCGTTTGCATAGCGGAATAGATTTGCTGAACCTTCCCTTCCTGTATGAGGGCGCGGATTGCACTGTTTATCCGCATGATCTCCATGGCCATGATGCGACCACCCGCTTCCTTGGGCAAAAGCATTTGAGAAAGGACAGCTTCCAGACCCATGGCGAGTTGTGTTCGAACCTGTGATTGCTGATGAGGTGGAAAGGAATCCACCATACGGTTGATACTTGAGATAGCACCGTTGGTATGCAGTGTGCCGAAGACAAGGTGACCCGTCTCGGCGATCGAGAGTGCAGCCGAGATGGTTTCTGGATCGCGCATCTCACCGATCAGAATCACATCCGGATCCTGACGCAACACGGACTTCAATGCGTAGGCAAAGCTTTGCGTATCTTCACCAAGCTCTCGCTGATCGACCACGCAGTTTTTGTGCGGGTGGACAAATTCGATAGGGTCCTCGATGGTTACAATATGATCAAAGCGTGTTTCATTGATATGATTAATCATTGCGGCCAGAGTAGTCGATTTACCTGAACCCGTGGGACCTGTGACCAGGACGAGGCCGCGGGGAAGAGTGCAGAGCTGCTTGATCAAAGGAGGACTACCCAATTCATCGAGGGTCACGATCTTATGAGGAATCACACGAAAGGCACCTGATATATTGCCTGACTGATAGTAGATGTTGGCGCGAAAACGTGCGACATT
>JBGSRE010000881.1:0-4127 GCA_041737755.1 Oligoflexus sp. | reverse complement strand
GAGAGGATTGGGAAAATCGATAGGGATAGCGAAAGGACCATACTTGGCTCCTAGGCTTTTTCCATTCAGGATCCTTTGGGAAAAGTAAATCCCTTCGGGTGTTCGGTTATCACCCGTTTTTTGCTTGTCGCCCTCTTCCTTGCCAATAGCAATTTTGAAGGAAAACAAACGCTCGGACTGAAGACTGTCTTCGGGCCAAGTCAACAGGTCTGCCTTCAGCTTGGTCTTATCTACGAGTAGAAAAACCATCTCCCGCTGTGCTTTGACCCGGATACTCTCCCCCGAGCCATGCTCTTCCTGGGAGAAACCGCTTTTGGCAACTGCCCCTAGACAACCCAAGCTCAACAAAATACTGAGAATTCGGCGATGCATATTGTCCCATCCTTGGCGGAGATAGAATCCCGAAAAATTGGAGTCACTGATCCTTGTGCTTTTCCAGTAATTCTAACACAGCACGGAAATCCTGCGGTATAGGTGCTTCAAAAGCTAATTTTTGACCGGTCTCAGGATGCTCAAATCCCAGGCGTCTGGCATGCAGAAGTTGCCTGGAAACGTCCTCAATCGCTTGGCGGATCGGCTCTGGGAAGCTTGGCGGTAAGCGCACAACTTCGGGACCATAGACGGCATCTCCCACGACCGGCCAGCCCAGGGTTTTTGCATGGACTCGAATCTGATGGGTCCGACCCGTGGTCAGACGAATCAAAGCCAGAGTCAGCTTGAGACCGTAGACCTTGCGACAGGAGAAATTAGTTTTCGCATAGCGATAGGATTGCAGATCCTCTCCCTCAACGTCTTTCCTTGCATATTCTTCGGCACTCATCGAGGTGAAACGGGTCCGATTGCGGGGATCTCGGTAAAGATAACTCTCAATTTCGATATTTTCTTGATCCATGGCTCCATTCAAAAGAGCCACGTACTCGCGTAGATTGGTTTTATTCTTAAACTGGGCGGCGAGATGCCGATGAGCCGAGGCTGTTTTCGCCACTACAATGGCACCCGAAGTATCCTTGTCGAGACGGTGCACCACTCCAGGCCGGCCCTCTTCACCTGGCAGATCTGCCGATTTCCTCAAACCCAAGTGGCCCAGAACCGCTGCGACTAGGGTCGGTTTGCCTCGAGTTCCTGCACCAGGATGGACAATAAGCCCAGCCGGCTTATTGATGACAATCAGAGAATCATCTTCAAAAAGGATATCGAGTGGATAGGCTATTGGGACCAGATCGTCTGGCAAAAGTGTTTCCGGGGGCAGGGACTCTAGCTCTAGCTTGTCACCAAATTCGATCTTATAACTCGCTTTGGCAACGATACCATTGACCTTAACGTCACCGGCTTTGATCAGGCGATGCAAAGCAGAGCGACTGAAACGCGGCAGGGCCTGAGCCAAAAAAACATCAAGCCGGCTGCCAGCGGCATCTTCTGCGGTCAGTATGAATGGGGTCGGGTTGTCTCGCGCCAATGGTTGTACTTCTCCGTGTAGGCTTCAATCAACGTCACAGCATCGGCAAGTCCCAAATACTGGAGATAGATCTTCAGAAAGCCCCGAATATACACGAGAGATGGCAACTTTTGAAAGTCGTTATTTTCCATGCCCTTGATGTATTCGATCGAAATTTTGGTTCGTTCCTGGATTTCCGATTGAGGGATGCCTACAATCTCGCGCAGTTGCGTCAAACCTTTGCCATCAAAGGACTGTGGCTTGCTGATGATGGCTTGCATCGCGGCCAGAACTTCGGGATCCGAGGAGCGGGATGCAGCCTTCTTGATCTTGCCAAAGGTCACCGGCCGACGCGAAGTGGAGCGAGATCCCTCGTGGGATTCTTCCGGCCACACTTCAGTTTGTGCGGCCATATCCCCGGCAAAGGCTTCATGCAGGATGGGACTTGATATCATTCCTCCCCGCCTTGGCGAGCGCATGGGATCGACCGATCCGCCGAAGAATTCTGCCCCCTGTGGGCGAGGCTGCGGCTCTTTTATTATACCGATTGCAATGTCGTATTCTTTGCGCTGGGACTCATCATCCAAAACCCGATAGGCTTCTTCAATTTTATCCAATGCTTCACGCGCTTCTTCTTCTGAGACAAGAGAATAAAGAGCGTGACTCCCGGTCGAGTAGGTACTCCGCAGTCGAATGTAGGCTTCTCGAATCTGCAGTCGAGTCGAGTAAGTCGAAACATCCAAAATTTCATAGAAAGTTGGACCGGACCTGGCATTGCCTGGCAGCTTCGATGGTTTGGAATCCGACCCAAGCTGTTCGTTCATCAATTTCTCCGTTGCATTCCTAAAATTTTCAGAGATTGAGCTGCTGCGACTGAGAGTCGTTTAACAATCATACTATGAGGAAAATCCGAAACAAGCAAACGACGATTTTTCAGAGATTTAAGCACCGCTTCATCGTAATTGAGGTAGCCCAAGTACTTCGTCGGCAGCCCGAAGTATTTTTGACAGATATGCTCCATGGAAGAACCGAGGTCAATGTCGGATTGATCACGGGTTTGATTCACAATAATACCGAGACATCGGGCCTGAATAGTCCTCTGCAAGTCCTGAATAAAGAGCGGATAACTCAACTGCAATTCCTTCAGACAGCTCGCATAGCCGCTGGTCAGGGTGGTCCCAGCCATCGATACCAGGGCCGCTTTGATGTCCTGAGCAACTTCAGGTTGCTGCATCCGATGACCCAAATTTTCTATCAGTTTCCATAGAGTCATCTTGAAAAAAACATAGGCATTTTCGATCGATGTTGGTTCCGGCAGGACCGTCACCAATCCAAGGTTGGCAGCCGAGAAAAAATCCATTGTATACCGATGGGTGCCAGCCCCTAGATCAAGCAAAACGATGTCGACTTTATATTGCTGGCGGCTGGCAAGCAGCGCTTGCCAAAGGGGCAGTAAATAATCCGAAGGCTGATCCAGATAATCGGCCCAAGCTTCTTCTCGTCCCCCGGCAACAAATGCCACGCCCTGAATCGGAGCGGGTAGAATCACGTCGCGAAATGCCGTCGTTTTGGTGAGGAGAAAATCAGCCAGGCTTTTCTTGGGCATCGCTACCCCGAAATGGCTATGTAGGTTGGAACAGCCCAAATCGAGATCGATCACCAGCACCCGATAGCCATACTGGGCTAAAGTCGCAGCGAGGTTGGCGCTGACGATACTCTTGCCCACGCCCCCTTTTCCTCCTCCAACTGCAAGAATCGCCGGCATTTGACGCGCCAAGGGCAGAGGCGCATCAAAGGAAAGGCCAATCTTCCAGTTATTGTAGTGCAAGCTCACAAATTGGCTTGCATCGCCCTCAGGGGCGGGAATTGGCTGCTTCAGTCGAGGGTTTATTTCAAACATAGCCCATCCTGAATGATGAAATCGATTCAATGTAAAATGAATGGATTTCTGATGCGGATAAGATCCCTACAGCTTTCATTATATTCCTATCGTTTGCAGCCATTCAACTGATGCCGTCCGGCGACCTCCTGAAAGATACCGGAAAACGATGAGAACTTTGGTGCTTTGACGAATTCAAACCAAAAGCTGATTGATCACGACAAGGGCAAAAATTGCCGGGTATATGGCCATCCGCCAAGCAAACCATCCACTGGTTCTTAGCCGAAGCGCGGCATAGGTCATAATCAGGGCATGAGCGAGGAAAAGCCAAATCATATGCCCCGACAGCCGACTCAAAACTTTCTTAAATTGGTCGGTATGAAGAATGTTGATAGGCGATGACTCATCACCATTCTGGACTTTTGCCTCGGGACTTGGCAAGGCATTCATTTTCGAGGCGTGAGGGCTCAGAATTTTTTCCACATGCGGAATGAAATGAAGCATCAACGGTTGGTCAAATAGCTGAAACCAAGCAAAGACCCCTGCGAATATCACCGCTAACAGAGTCGGTTGAAATTTAAAGTAACGATCGTTATTCATCTTGAGACTGATGCAACCGAGCACGACGATCATGATCCCTTCGCCGATGATAAAATTATCAATTTCACCAAACATGAAGTATGTATAGCCAACCATAGCAAGGGTGCAAGCGATAGCGGCGAGGATTCCAGCCCGAAAACCCTTCCAGGCATCCATTGCGAGATAAAAAAGCAAAGGTAGAAATCCGACGATCAGCAAGGAAACGTTCATGCA
>JBGSRE010000101.1:0-2138 GCA_041737755.1 Oligoflexus sp. | reverse complement strand
TCGCCATGGAGCTGACCTTACGGGTGCACAATCTGCTCAGCCGCATCGAGCTGACCCGCATCACCGAACATCTGGAAGGTCGGGAAAAAATGGCTTTCATGGGCGAGCTTTTGACTGTACTTTCTCATGAAATAAAGAATGTCAATGCTTCGGTTTTGGGCGATCAGAAGCAGTCTCTTAACAAAATTGATCTCCTTTGGTCTAGCCTTGGTCTGCCCGCGACAGCCGATTTCCACAGCATCAGCAGAGCTGCTATTCATGATAATTTACAAGCTCGTCACGACCACTTACAAATTCCAGCTCAGCTTTTTGAGAACAAGCGTCCTTTGGAAATGCTCAAGATTATCCTCGCCAGTTCTGCTCTGGATCTCAATCAGCTCGATCAGGTTTGGGCCGAAATTCTTAGCCTCAACCCAAGACAGATTCTTTTGACCGAAGCAGTCATGAGTCTCTCGGCAAATGTCGTGCGAATGACCGACAGCGCCAAGCGAACATATGAACTCATTACCACCATCCTTTGCTACGGTCGCGAGCCGGTAGCTGATGAGCAATGCGACCTTTCTGAGGCTATTAAGGAAGCCCTGGAGCTGCTTACTTTCAGAATTCAAAAAGCAGGAATACGCCTGGAGCTCGCTATTCCTGATCATATAGCGGTTAAAATATCACGCATTGACCTCGGTCAGATTGTTTTGAATTTAGTCCACAATGCCATCAACGGCTATAGCCAGATTAATAGGGATCAAGACATCAAAGTAATAAGAATTAGCCATGAAGAGGACTTGGATAGCTCTATTCATCTCCTGATTCAAAGTCACGACCGAGTCATACCCCTTGAGCTAAGAGACCGAATTTTTGAACGCAGTTTCCATAGCAATCCCGATAGAGATGCAGGAAACGGGCTCTATATATCCAAAAGAATTGCCCTGCGGATTCAAACTGACTTAGAGCTCAGAGAGAATTGCGATCATACTTGCTTTGATCTTCGACTCAAAAATGCCGGCTAATAATGGGTAATCCTTCGGAGCAACTGATGAAGAAAAGCCATGGGTGGCACATACTCCTCATTTTATGGGCCTGTATAAACTCAGATTGGGGACAAGCCACTTCTTTCAATCCCAAAGCAATTCTATTTGACGAATCAACGGAAGCCGTTTTTTTAGGGCAGTCTCTTTATCTTGTGGGTTTCGAACAGCGTGCGACGGAGCCCTCAGAGGCTTGGAAACATATCAAAAGTGGTCGGTACGAACAAACTACTGAACAAAGACCAAATTTTGGATTGAGCCGCAAAAGCTACTTTGCATATTTCGAGATCAATAATCCACAGGCTGAGCAGCAAGTGGTCATCCTCGAGAATAATTTTGGTATGATAGATTTTTTCTATCTCTATCGAATGGATGAGCACGAAAGCTTTCAGGAGATTTTTGCTGGTGGCGATCAAATTGATGTGACTCAACGAGCGCTCATCACTCGAACGCTCAACACAAGACTTACGCTGGCGCCAGGAATCAATCGTTTTATGCTCAAAACCTATGGGGATTCGTGCCTACAGATCCCGATCCGGCTGTGGAAGGAAGAGTCCTATCGCGAGCTGGTCAATAAGGAGCTGTTGGTCCTAGGACTCTTGATTGGCATTCATATCATCATGATACTTTATAATGGTTTCCTCGGATTATCCCTGAAGGATCGGATATACTTTTATTACGTAGTGTTTGTTTCGGCTAATTTGGTATTTCATATTTCCAATTTCAATTTTGGTCAGTATCTAGGTTGGATCCTGTTTGGCACAAAAGTCTACTCCAATCATATTCAACTCGTTGCTGTTGATGCTGTCATCATTTTCGGCATTCTCTTCAGCAAAAACCTACTTAATATCAATAGAAAAGACTTTCCAATCCTTAATCTTGTCTTTAATCTGAACATCGCGTTCAGCCTACTGAATCTGCTTATTGGCCATCAATTATCGGCCTGGCACGCAAGTATTGGGGCGCTTGTTGGTGCTAGCATTTGTATTAATATGCTCATCCTTGTCGGGATTTTGCGATTCATGTCCGGGTATGGGCCTGCGAAGTTCTACCTCATTGCCATGGGATCTTATTTGATGGGATCCTGGGAAATGGTTGCCGTTAGTTTAGGATTTT
>JBGSRE010000842.1:0-4467 GCA_041737755.1 Oligoflexus sp. | reverse complement strand
GATCTACTTACCATGACAATCTTCGCTCGAATCGCAGGGACCCTCTTAAGAATTACGGGTTGGCGTATCGAGGGAGCCCTGCCTTCCAACAAAAAGTTTATTGTGATCGTTGCTCCTCATACCTCGAATTGGGATTTTTTTCTTGGACTATCACTGTGCCTTTACTGGGATGCCATGCGCAAGACGGTTTGGTTTGGTAAGCACACCCTCTTCGTCGGCTGCGTCGGCCGATTTTTGCGCTGGCTGGGTGGAATTCCTATCGATCGGTCGCGACCCCATCGCGTCGTTCCTGAAACATTGGAAGCCATCCAAGGACGGGATGAAATGATTCTGGCTCTGGCTCCGGAAGGAACCAGGCGATGGACCGATCATTGGAAAAGCGGATTCTACTTGCTTGCCCTGAAGTCTGGATTGCCGGTAGCCTTTGGTTTCATCGATTATCAAGGCAAGCGCATAGGCGTTGGGCCGTTGGTGCAATTTACCGGCAATGAGGCCGAGGATTGGGCTTTGTTAGCTGATTTTTATCAAAAAGAATGGGCTAAATATCCCGAGGATTTCAGCGATATCAAACCCAAGCGTGGCGGCAATCGGAGGCACCGAAAGTAGCCGAACTCAGAGAAATTCGATGTCATCTTCATCGCTCGACTGCCTGTCTTCTGTGAAAGCAGCTAGTTTATCTTTGGCTTCCTGACCGGTGATTTCATACTGGGCAGACACATGGATATGCAGATGCGCGTTGGAGATGGCAAAGACCAGAGTATGGCTCGTCCAATTGACGTCTTCAAAGAAGATCTCGCAAAAGCCTTCCAGGTCGAGAGGAATACTTTGCCCGAGCTCCAATTCCAGATGGGCAATCTTACGCTTCAATCGCCCACCTAAAACGTTGCAAAGTTCCTTCATGAAGTCCAAAGCAACTTTATCGGGCACATCATTCCATTTGCGATTCTGCCGGACGGCCGCGAAGCGTTTGGCGATCTCCATATGGAAATGAATTTTCAAAAACATGCGAATCTGGGCATTGGTCAGCAGCATGATGACCATGTGCTCGGAAAACGCTAAATCCTGCTTGGGAACAGCCAGGATTTTTAGTTTTTCCGATGGAACCTGTTTCTGGAAGAATTCAGAAAGCATGCCCGAAATGGATTTCTCGAGATTCTGGTGGATCAAATCAGTTCCCATGGACCCTCTCGTGACTTGCCTAGGCTTTGTATGAGATGAAAATCATCGCCACATCATCTTCCACTTCGGTACCTTCCCAGCTCTGCTTCATCAGTTCCATGCAAGAACTTTTGAGCTCGGTGATATTACCCTTTCGATCGACGATCATCTGTCGAATCACTTTCTCTTTGATCATCTGTCCCAGTTTATCCTTATTTTCTAGAAGTCCATCGGTATAAAGGACGATTGTGTCACCTGGCTCTAGCTCCAGTTCATAGACATCAAAAAGGGGGTCAGGACTGAAACCCAGAATATCGCCACCGCCTTTGATCCTTGAGAGTTGGCCAAGCTTGGCCTGGTAGAGAAAGGGCAGACGATGGCCGGCATTCAAAAAGCAGGTCTTGCCGGTTTTGATTTCGATCGAGATAAAGAACATGGTCATCGACAGCCGAGCGTCAGCCTTGAGAATCATGCTATTAGCAGCCGAAGCCAGCAGCATCAGGCGCTCTGACTGAGTGTAGGAGGCGAAAAGTTTTTCTCGATCATGAAAAAGCTGTTCGGTGGAATAGATCGCACCGTAGACCACACCTGTCAGCAGCGCTGATGAAAGCCCGTGACCGGTGACATCGCCGACGTAAACATTGAAGATATCGTCGGGTTCATCGTAGTGATAACCAAACCAGTCACCACTGGTTTCTGCCGCGGGTACAAAGATCGATTCCAGTTTGATTTCGGGGGGCAAGGTGCTATCCGGAAGGAGAGTCTCCTGGATGATTTTGGCTTTCTTGATCTCTTCTTCGATCTTCATCTTTTCCGAATTGATGGCTTCCATTTTTTTATAAGCCTGATGCAATTCGGTTGTGTCGGTACCTTTAATCAAGAAGAGAGGGATTTTGATGTGACTGTCGATCATACGATTGATCTGCCAGTATATTTTAAGCTCATCGCTCAAATCCTGGTTGGAAAAACTGGCATTTTCGAAGGGTGTTTTGCTTAGAATCTCATCGAATCGTCTTTTGACACGCCCCTGGCTCAACTCATCGATCGTTTTACCGAGAATTTCGGTCTTTGGTTTTTCAAAGAAATTCATGGCGTGCTGATTCAAGCGATAGATGCGACCAGCTTGATCGGTGATGATGATGTCGGGCTGATTATCGATGATGTTGCGGGAGAAGTGTAAAGACGTTTCTAGAACCCTTATGATTTCATGAGTGGCAATGAGATCATGATTGGTTTCTTTCATCCCGCAAAACTCCTGGCCGTGATAGGGATCAGCAGTCGATCATGCACCTATTAATTCTAACAGGTTTCTGAATCTGCGGCTAATTCTTGATCATTTTGTCTAGCAGGAGCTTTGGTAAGTTGGGGCTTCCGGTAATTGTTAGTTATTTATCAATCTATTAGGGCTTGTAACGGCGCTCTTCATCAAGTGTGTCCCATTTGAAGACTTTGAAAAGATAGGCAAGGGCAGGAAAAATTAACAGCGATCCGACCACCAAACCACCAACGAGGACTCGCAGGGTAGCAGGCGGAGCCGCGGCCTCTTGAAAGCTCAAAGCAGGGAGTTGCTCGCTCTGGCTGTAGTAAAGGGCATTCGGGTACTGGGCGATAAACCAGGATAGCAGGATCGAGCTGACCAGCATGACGCTTAGGATCCGTGCCCGAGTCGTCCAAATGGAACGGTTCAAACTAATCCAGAGCAATGGTACGAGCAGGACGGCAAGGACTAAGAAGCTAAGACTCAATGGTTGACTCACTATCATGGAAAAAAAAGGCAGTTCGATCATGGGGGCGGCAAGAAATGGCAAAGGTGCGACGATCGAGGTGATTAGAACGGCGATCTTGGCCTTTCTTCGCAGGATGCGGGTGAGTTCAATTTCATCGGCTTCTCCCACCAAAAAGATGGCGGCGAGCATGGTGCAGAAACAGGCCGTAAAGAGCCCCTGACTGATACAAAAGGGATTAAGCCAGGGATCCAAAAAGAGTTCTCCATAGGACTTGGCTTTGGGGTTGATCAAACCCGCAACCGAGGACGCGCCGAGGATACCGAGGAAAAAAGCCGTCCAAAGACTGGAGTAAGCAAAAATTCGAGTGTAGGTTCGCCGATAGGTGCGCGTGGTGTCGTAGTAACGGAAAGTAAAAGCACAGCCGCGAGCCACAATACCAACCAGCAATGCCATCAACGGCAGGTGCAGATAGGTAGAGGCTTCTGTATAGACACGCGGAAAGCCCATGAAGAGGATAACGATGGCGAGAATTAACCATACGTGATTGGCTTCCCATACCGGGGCCATCGCGTGAGTGATCAGCGCTCGTTCATCTTCACGCGTGTCTTTGCTGAGAAACAGCTCCATAATACCAGCCCCGAGGTCGGCCCCTCCGAAGAGGATATAGAAAAGAATCGAGAGACCTAGGAAAATCAGGACGATCAGCATCAAGTCCATCAGGATACTCCTTGGTCGGGGGGCTGGCTTAAATCCTGTTGCAAGGTTCCAATCTGCCTTTTGACCAGCTGATACACGACCAAAGTCAGAGCCATATAGATCACGAGGTAGAGGATCAACGTATAGATAATTCCAGGCCTTGGCGTCAGAGCATCGGCTGTTTTAAGATAACCATAGATAATCCAAGGCTGACGGCCAACTTCAGTCACGACCCAGCCAGCTTCAATCGCCAAGAGTCCCAAGGGTGAGATGATAACCAAAGTTTTCAGCCACCATTTCTGCACGAAGCACTGCGGTTTTTTCCAAAGCCAAAATAAGCCCAAGGCACCCACACCGGCGAGCAGACTGCCGATTGCTATCATGATTTGAAAGGCGAAGTGGGTGATTGCAACGGGCGGCCAAAGTTCGCGTGGAAAGTCTTTGAGGCCCTTCACTTCCGCATCAAAATCGCCAAAAGATAGAAAGCTAAGTGCTTTCGGAATACGAATCGCATAATCGGTTTGGCCAGTTTCAAGATTCGGAATGCCCCCAATAATGAGCGGAGCACCGCGCTCGGTTTCAAAATGGGCTTCCATTGCGGCAAGCTTGATCGGCTGACGTTCGGCGACACTTTTAGCGGCCAGATCACCACTGATGGGTTGCACAAGTGCAGCAATCGCTCCCACCATAAAAGCGATCTTCATGGCTTCCAAATGAACGGGATGCCGCAGCCGCATATAAAGCAGCGCATGCACGCCCGCAAAGGCAAATCCCACAGCTTCAAACGAAGCGATGATCATATGCACGCCCTGGCCCAGCGCGGCCTTGTTAAACATTGCCGCCCAGGGATCGATGTTAATCGGGTCTCCACCATTCCAGTCAAATC
>JBGSRE010000793.1:0-4930 GCA_041737755.1 Oligoflexus sp. | reverse complement strand
CTGAATAGATGCCAGAGTATTGAGATTGGCAACCGATGTTTTAGCCTTTTCACTGGCCGATTGGGCGAGTTTTAAAGCCTTGATATCACTTTTGCCGCTGGTGAAGTAGAACCAGGCAGCATTGTTTTCTGTCAAGCCATTGGCTGAAGGGTTCTTCAGCCATAGCTCATAGACTTTTTCGGCGCCTTTTTGATCGCCAAGCAGATGTTTGATCTCGGCAAGCAGGCTGAGGCGTTCCTCAAATTCCGAAGCTTCCAATTTTTCAATCAGGGCTTTCATTTCTTGAGCTTTAACCTTACCACTGCGGGCGATTTCCAGCATGGCTTGGACCAGGGGGAAGGTGAGAGGACCCTCGGTACTTCGATGATTTAAATGCTGCAAGGCCTCGGTGGTCTTGTTTAAAGTGATGAGGCGTCCGACTAGGAGCAATTCCAATAGCTGAAACTGTTCCGGCTTTAAACTTTTCTTGGCGAGATTGCGTTCAAACACTTCCACGGCCTTGTCATTGATAACTGCCGGCGAAAAAATAGCAGCAGCAAGTTCCTGCTCCTGAGTGTTCCCCTGCAAAAGCGGTCGAAAGTTTTTTAGAATGTCTAGGTAGTGGGAGCCTTCGGGTCCTGGCTTTTTGGCCGATTCCTGGGCCTTTAAGGATCGATCGAGAAGATCACCCAGAATCTGGGCATATTCTTCGGCGGCTTTGCTCAGACCTTGGCTTTGCGAACGGAACCAAAGCAGACTGATGACACTCGGTGAATCGAGTGAGATAAAGCGATAGTTGCCATTTTCCTTCACCGCCAGCAGCCTCGGCTCAAAGCTCTCCTCACTCTCTGGCGCAGCAAAAGGTGAAGCGGCAAACACTTTGGTATTGCGCAGGCTGATGAGAACGCCATCCTGCAGCTTTTGCAATTCCTGGATCTCATAAGCCGTACTTGCCGAGTCGATGACAAAATAGGGAGGTAGAGATGGATCGGCACGGGAATTTTCCAAACGACGATCCCATTCCACCTGTTCGAAATATTTTTTGTATTCCTTATCCTTTTGAGCAAACGAAGGGACAAACTGAAGACCCTGTGTGATGGTGCTATCCGGAGCCAGCATCGCGCAAATATACTGCTGCAAAGAAACAGCTATGCTAGCGGACGGGAGCGGTTCATCGGGGCAAGGTTCCATGACAGCCAAGGCCTCGGCTGCGCCTTGACTGACCTGAGGCAGTCGATCCTTGAGCATGAGAAAGAGCTGCGAACCCTCTTTATAGCGTCGGTCCTGCATGAGCTCTTTGATCAAACCTTGCATGCTTTCGCTGCCATCATTTTTCGCTAAGAGCTGATCTAACTCCTGTTTTGCTTCATCGATATGCTGATTGCCAATGTGAGCAATGACCTTCCATGCGGAGACAATCGCAGCAGGCATGGAGTCGGCTGGGCGCCGCAGAACCTGATCCATCGCGATCCACTGACCGGTAAAAGTCAAGTGCTGTAGATAGGTATTAAAGAAGTCCTGATCATCGGCGAGAGGGCTTTTCATGGCTCTGGCGAATGCCGCTTCAACATTCTGCAGATCAGCGCCCTTGCCATAACGGATGCCGTTTTTATTATAGACCATGATCAGAGGGAGAGTCCGGAGCGCGAAGCGATCACTGGGGTCAAGCTTAAGCGCCTGCTCGTAGAGTTGGCGAGCTTCCTCGCAGGCAGAACCTTGGCTGCAATCTTTTTGATTTTCGCCGCGAATGAGCAATTCGCCAGCGTGCAGCAGAATACGCTTCTCTTGAGGCTGAGATTTAGCTGCATCTCGAGCCAGCTGCTGAGATTCTTCCAGGAGGCCGATACGTTGCATGAGTAGGGCGAGAGTCAGTCGATCGGCAGGCTGGCTAGCCTTGCTTTGGACAGTTTTTTGAGCATACTGAATGGCTTCGCGTAAGCGTCCTTGTTCACTCATAATGAAAGCTTTGGGTTTGATAGATATCGTGTAAAGCTTGTCCTCAAGAATGCTGCCCAAGCCCTCGGCATAGGCCTGCTGCTCTTCTATCGACCAAGTAGTTTTCGATCCCGTATCGAAGAGATAGCGGATTTCAAAGCAAGAGCTTCCGCAATCTTGGCTGCTCACAGTCAGCGATGCAGGGCCTAAATCAATTCGAGTGGGAACAGGTTTGCTATGAAAATCCAAATGTGCAGGCAGATTGAAGCGAAAGATGTATTCTCTTTGAAAGGCGAAAGCAAGGCTGATGGGATCTTGCTGTGACGACATGGCTTTTTTAAGGGCTTCTATTTTGCCGCGCACATCGCGTTCATTGAGAGGATCCAAAGCACTGGGCAGGCCAGTAAATAATTGATGAGGGAAGGCAAAGATCTGGGTTCCTGCCGGCCACACATCGACGGTTCCTGAGCCTTGAAATTGACCTTCGATCGTCACAGATTTCGAAGAGTCGTTAAATTCTGTCGATTTTGCGCTTAACAATTCGATCTTGGGATCAACGGAGCTTTCGAAATCCTTCATCATTTCCTTAGCCGAGCCTGCCGCTAGGGAACGACGATAGAGCTCAGCAAAAATCCCGGAGGCACTTTCCGTTCGCAAAAGTTTCGCAGGCCCGAGTCGGGGCAGCGTATAGGTTTTCCTAATCGAAAGTCGATTCTCTTCTACTCGACTTTGGGCCAAACTCAGGAACGACCAGAGCAGAGTCGTGAGACTCAGAATCAAGCGAAAGCGCACGCTGCTGTTCTCCTTGTGGTCAATGCCATGGATTCCTTTATGCCAAGCGCTTTCTGAGAATAGCATAAGTATTAAAAACTGCCGTGAAAAAGAGTCCCAAGGCCAAACCCACCCAAAGTCCCCAAAGGCCTTTATTCAACCAGAAACAAAGGCTCAGTCCGATCGGGAGGCCGATCAACCAATGTGCCACGAGATTGGTGTAAAGAGCAGTCTTGGTATCACCTAGGCCACGCAGTGCACCAGCCGAAACTACTTGAATCCCATCAAAAATCTGGAACAGGGCACAAAGGAAGATAATGGAAACTCCGAGTTCGATTACCGCAGGGTCCTGGCTGAACAGTTGCAGCAGTTGATTGGGGATGGCAAATAAAATAAGCGAGAATACGCTCATAATGAGCACACAGATGAGAATTCCAATCCAGGCGGTATGAAGAGCCAAGTTGCCATCTTTGCGGCCGATATGATAGCCGACCCGAATGGCAGTTGCTGCCGATAATCCTAAGGGAAACATAAAGGCGAAGGAGGCAATGCTTAGGACGATTTGGTGGGTGGCAAGAATTTCCGCACCCAGCCGAGCAATGAGCAGGGTGGTCAGAGAAAAGGCGCAAACTTCCAGTCCCATTTGCACCCCTGCCGGAATCCCCAACTTCAAAAGACATTGGTACATGCTTCGATTCCATTGGGTAAGAAGCTGACGAAGCCTGATAGACTCAGGCACAGACTGAGGATGTTTCTGCCAAAGCCTTATCGTATAAAGTCCGGCCAGCAAGAGACAGACCGCCCGAACTAGAACCGTAGCCCAGGCTGCTCCTTCAGCCCCCATGGCCGGAAAGCCCCAGCGACCTTGGACGAAGGTCACAGCCAAAAGGTAATTCAAAACATTGCCGAAGAGAATGATCAAGGTAAACGGTAAAGCGATTTCCATGCCCTGCCAGTATCTTTGCAAGACCTGAAAAAGCATGAGAGGGATCAGACTCAGTGTCAAAGTCCACAGAAACGGCTGAGAAGCAATGGCGACTTCAGACGTAGCTCCCGTCCAGGCCATATGCGAGGCGATGAAAAACAGGATAGGCGTTAAGATAAGACTATAAATCAAGGCCTGCTGGAGGGCTGCAGCCAGACATTGCAGGGATTGCTTGGGATCACGAGCCCCATGAGCTTGGGCCACAATAGGATCCATAGCTCCGAGAAAGCCGATGCCCACCATGGCCACAGTCCAGAAAATACTGTTACCGGCCGCCACTCCCGCTAGCTCCAATGAAGAGTAACGACCCACCACGATGGTGTCGACTAAACCCATCATCATATTACCGACGGCTGTAATAATAACCGGCACCGCCAGTCGAATGAGTTTTCGACTTTCACGCTGCGTAATTGCTGATTCCATGAGTCTTCCCGTAAGGCGACAGGCGTCCAGCGCAGGTCTTCAAGTGGTGAGTGCCAATAGTTTTTCAGTGGCAGGAATGATATCTTCGAAGTTTTCGAGAACAAAATCCGGCTGCGGCGCATCCTGACTCAAAGGATCCAGGGACACGTTTTTCGCTATATTATTTTGTGGACTGAAGTTCAGCAGCAGCTGCCGAGCTTCATCGCGGATCACAGTCCCATACTTGGCCCAACCGGTATGGACACCCAGGCGTCGACCAAGGCCCACATCTTTGCGCAGATTATCGCCGACCCAAAGCACGTCTCCAAGATGCGATTCCATTTCGAAATCCATCAGAACTGTTTTCAAGCCTTTGGTGCCTGGCTTTTCATAATCTTCGGGTAGAATGCGTATACGTCCGGTGAAATCGAAACTGGTCTTCTGCAAATGCTTCATCAAAATCTCCGGATCCACCTTCACCCTTTGACTGACAGTGTCAGTTGGAATACGCGGATCAGAAAGTCCGTAAACCGCATCAAAATAAGGCAGAAGTCCAAGCTTATTGAGTTTCCACATGGCGACATAGCGAGGCGCATCAGTGAGGGCAATCACCGGTATCTTCGGCCAGCGTTGCTTGATGGTTTGCAAGCTTTCTTTGACGAGTGGGTAGGGAATAAGAGTATTTTTAGCTTCGCTATTAAAAGCTTGCCTCCCTGGTTCGACTGCTTCGCGCAGCATACGATCGATTTCCGATCCATAATGCTCGATGATCGAAGGCATTTCCTGAATCAAGAAGGGATACTCAATCGACCCTTCCATTTCAAAAATGTGCCGAGCTTCCAGATAAAGCGTTTCTAA
>JBGSRE010000095.1:0-3415 GCA_041737755.1 Oligoflexus sp. | reverse complement strand
TTTTTTGAAAAAGCGGTGCGTCCAATTGATTGGCATCTCCGGCAAGGCGCCTTCCGTTGATTGAAAGGAATCAGCATAAGTGTCTATTATGAATAGGATAGTTTGGAAATGACGCTGCGGGTGACAGGCGAGACGGGGCAGATACTGGACCTGCCCCTGGAAAAACAAAATTAGGGGCGTACAACAATCTGGACCGGAGCGTTCCGAGTAAGGCGATCAGCTTTGGTATAGCTGAACGTCTCGGAGGAGTCGACTTTCCATTCCTTGAAGACATCGTCACGAACCACTTGCTTGCCAAAGATGGCATCAAGTGTTTTCAGGGAGAAAGAACCGATCTGGCAATAGAGGTTAGGGCACTTGGAGAGACCATCAGCGGCCACAGACGCACCGGATGGGCCGATGCTGGGCACAACCATGCTCCCGCCTGTTTCGATTGACTTCACATCAGTCCACATGGTGAGAACACGATCGGCCATGGCCTTCATCATATCCTGGCGCATTTTCTCAGGATCGATGGATGCGGATGCATCGGCCAGAACAAAGCTGAAACCCTCACCAGCTTTGATGAGTTCGACAAGCTTGTGGTTGGTTTTGCCACCAAAGAGGCTGCCTTTTTTCTCGGTCTCTTCAAGCTTGCTGTAGGTCGCCCATTTGTTCCATTTTGCTACGCCATTCACTAGGTTATACCCAGTAAAGGCGAAGTTAAAGGCCGCAGTTGCACGGTAATCGTCCGAACATGCGCCGATTCGAGAGAGACTGACTGTGATGCCAGCGCCGCCAGTCGCATTGAAAACTTGCATAGCTGAAGTTCCGGGGAGCGCTGGGT
This sequence comes from Oligoflexus sp., assembly GCA_041737755.1. GTDB lineage: Bacteria > Bdellovibrionota_B > Oligoflexia > Oligoflexales > Oligoflexaceae > Oligoflexus. The sequence goes on along the minus strand of JBGSRE010000095.1, from coordinate 2,589 downwards.
TAGGCTCTGCGCCAGCCAAGGCTACGCCAAGAACCGTTGCCTTTTTAATACGTTTCGCTTCGCTCGAGGAGACGGCAGGAGCAAAACTGAATGTTGCTTGCTGTATCTGGATCGGACGAACGATGGCATTAGGATTAGCTTCCTGCAAATCTGCTTGCTGTTTGGCCGAACGCGAAGAGACGATGGCTGTTACAACGCCGCCAAACTCTTCTCCCATTGAAATCAGTTCAGCATCCGCTCCTTGGCCGATAAGTACGAGAGTGTTATTGGCCGCAGTCACGTTGTTAAACATGGTGGCGAGAGTCGTGCCAGCCGAGTTCGATTCCGAGCATTCTTTAGCAGCAGCCGCAGCAATCGGTCCGAGGATCGTGCGCGAGTTCGTAAGCTCGGTAGATGCCTTGGTGACTTCCACGGCCAAATTCCTCACATCTGTTACCAAGCTGTCGCATTCTCCAGGCGTTACGAGGTTACAGGTTTGGAGTTCGCCGCGTGCAGTCGTCAGGGCGGTCGACTTTTCTACCAGAGTGGTTTGAAAGATCAGAACCAACGCATCTTGCTCAGCCTTCTTTGCATTGGCATTTGAGCACTCGAGCAATGCTTGGTCATAGAGCTGGGTTTGCTGGTCATAGGTCGCAGTAATCCGCTCGAGGGTATTTATGATGTTCTGACCAGCGCGAGCGATAATCGTTTCGTTATCCTTCGCGATCTGGACAGCCGGACAGTTGGCAGCGACCGACCTGGAAAAACCGCTTTCAGTCACTGTTCCCGCTTCGGGAATATAAAACAGTTCCTTGGTCGGCTTAACTGCGAGCCGCATATCCCTCTGATTGATATCCACTGTCACGCCTTGAAGAACGTCGTAGCCCAAAGTCTTGGTGCCTGGGTTCAGTCGATAGTTTTGCATGGGAAGGCTAACTTGGCCTAAAGCCTGGCTCGATAGAGCCAGAACTGCTGCGGCGGTGAAAACGGAAGTTGGGATCCTGAACATGAGTTTACCTTTCGTAAAGATGAAATATTAAGTCTGCAGCAAGAGTAAGGACTGCTGCCTTGTTACCTGATGATTCCTGGAACCGGATCGAGTTAATTTATTTCAATACATCAGCATCAAGATCGCTGAGAATCTGCGCCATCTCCTGGTGATACTCAGTTTCTTTTGCATTGTATTCCCCAAGTGCCTGTTTATCCGATTCAGATGGCTTTGCAAGAGACTTGAAGCGCTGATTCAGTTCGTCGATCAATTCCCTTTTCTCTTCCAGCCTCTGGCGAATGACTTCGACGTTCTTGCTGTCTTCTTCAGCTCGGGCCAGATAGTCTGAAAACTTTCGATCGATGGGAAGATCGGCTCCGGATTGGTCCATTTCCGGCTTTGCTTCAAGAGCTTTTCTGGCTAGATTTATCGCTTCATCAGCTTCTTCAAGAGACTGGCGTGCATCTGTGACAATCTTGTTTTTTCTGGAGTCGGCAACTCTTTCGTTCGAGGCTCGCATATGAAAACCAATGGTTAATATGACCACGGTCGTGGCTGTGGCTAATGCCGCTACTTTAGCTTTAGAGTTGAAGGCACGCATCGCCTGCTCCTTTCCTAAGGCCATTGATAAACTCAGCTCGATCAGTTTCAGGTATGAGAGACTCGACTTCAGTCTGTCTGAGAGTGAAATTCTGGCAAACGCCAGCACTAAGCTTGGTGCCCAAGGACTGGCCAAGTGCGAAAGCCTCGCTTACGCTGACATCAGTTCCGCTGATGATGGCAGGTGATCGATTCAACACCCTATCCTTTTCGCCGATCCAGCAGCCGACTTTGAAACCCTGGCGAGTAGAAGCGCTGACCTTCGCAATCCAGTCTGGATCAATTTCAGGGCGGACAAGGAATTTTTCCGGATCGTATTGAGACGGATCGAAAGAGGCACGGGTGAGCGAAAGAACCTGAAGATTGGCCTTGCCGCTCTTCAAGTAGCATGCTCCGTATCCCAGCAGATATCCTGCTGCTGACGAATCTGAAAGTTTCGCGGAGCATTCTCGCAAAGAATTTTCGATGATGGACAGGGTTCCACTGAGAAAACCTTGACTCAGGCAGTTCTGGGCGTAATCCTCGGCTTCTACGCCTTCAAGCTGGTCAAAATACTCGCGAGCAATGGAGTCTGTCGCTGTGATATAGTCGAGGCAACCGTCCGGGAGATTCGAGATAAATGCACCAGCGATATTTGTGCCATTGCGTTTCATGATCTTGCAATAGGCTGCCTCTTGACTGGATAGAACTTTGACGTCGGCTCCTGCTTGGAGTTGCTCTAAACTCGTCAGAGACAATGCCATGAGGCCTAAGGCACAAAGAAGCTTATTCACAGCCAACCCCCTGGCTTAGATCCTGTAATTTTTTAAGAATGGTATTGCTGCAGGACGCAGGATCGGTTGCTGCAGTCATTCTAGTACGGATCTCGAAAATATCGTCGTGACTGAAGCGGCCTTGACAAACCTTGCTTTGCTCATCAGATGTCAAAGCACAATCATCAAGAGAAGGGACCTCACCCCGGCAGGCGCCTGCAAGTTTTTCTGCGGTTTTGTAAGCACTGTCCAACGCGCCGATGACCCAGC
>JBGSRE010000767.1:0-5541 GCA_041737755.1 Oligoflexus sp. | reverse complement strand
GCCAGTCTTAAAGCTTTTCGTGATCCCTACGTGGGACTTCTGAGGGAAGGGAATCGACGTTCATGAAATTCGCAGTTGTCGGTCGATCGAATAAAGGCAAATCCAGCATCGTGGCGACCCTGGTTGAAAACGATGAAATTGTGATTGCTCCCACCCCACGCACGACGCGTATCAGTCAGGAATTTGCCTTAAAAGTGGGCGATCGCCCGTTGTTCAGTATCATTGATACACCGGGTTTTGAAGAGGCTCCGGCGGCATTGGAATGGTTAAAAAGTGAAGCCGTCGCGGCTCACCAAAGGCGGCATAGGATCCAGACTTTCTATGAAAACTTTCAAGGATCGACCCGCTTCACATTCGAATGTGAGCTGCTGAAACCAATCCTGGAAGGCGCTTTGATTCTTTATGTAGTCGATGCCAGTCATCCCTATCGTCCGAACTTTGAAGCAGAGTTTGAAATACTGCAGTGGACGGGTCAGCCATCGATTGCTCTTCTGAATCAGACAGGAGATGGCCAATGGGTTGCGGATTGGCAGGCAGCCTTGCATCAGTATTTTCGCAGGACCCTTATCTTTGATGCCCATACAGCTAGGTTCGAGGAGCGGATGCGGATTTTTGAGGAGCTGCGCTTTCTTTCCGACGAATCGCGTACTCGCCTGGATGAGGCCATCGAGTTTTTGAAGACGCAGCATGATTCGCGACTGCAGGCGGCCTCTTTTATACTGGCCGATTTTATCTTGGATTCCATGGATTATCGGCACACGATTCCACTCGATGGGCCCAGTATTGCAGAGCGGGACAAGGAACGATACCTCAGGGACTATTGCAATCATATACGCAAACTGGAACGCAAAACCCGCCTGGCCATCGCCGAGGCTTTCAACTTTAAAAGTCTGGAGAGTGAGGAGACCGAACTCGATCCTGAAGCGCATGCCGATGACCTTTTTGGCAAGGAAACCTGGAAGATACTGGGGCTTTCGCGGACGGAATTGATAGCCACCGGAGCGGCGGCAGGGGCGCTGGCAGGGGGCACACTCGATGCATCGGTCGGCGGCGCATCGTTTATGGCAGGAGCGGGAGTGGGTGCAATCCTGGGCGGACTTGGGTCTGGATACTTTGCCTTTTCGGAGCCTCATCTGGCTGGTTTTAAATTATCACGCAAATCACTGACCGTGGGTCCGTTAAAAAGCCCCAACTTTCCATGGATACTTTTGGATCGGGGTCTGCTCTTCATGACGAGCATACTCAATCGAACGCACGGTAAACGAGGAAGGCTTTTGGTTGATGAAAAGCACGGGGGACCAAGCTCGCGCTTGACCCATGGTGACAAAAGAACTATCGGTAGTCTCTTTCAAAAAGCGCGGTGGTTCGGTCGGAGTGAGGCATCTTGCAGGCGCCTTGCACTCGAAATTCGCAAGGCCATGGACCAACTGGAGGCGAAGGCATGATGCCAGGACTCCGGCTCAAAAGCTATTCCGCCATTCGGTACCGTCGCAAGCTTTTGATAGGTGGATCTTCCTCCAGACGCAATTATCCAGCGAGAGCGTAAAACTGATCAAAGGGGAGTAGGCCTTGCCTTACCTTAGGGGGCTGATCGCGGAACTGAGCGAGGCTTTGGCGACCGAAAATCCCTCGTCACCGCATAGTACAAGGCCTTAAAGTTCAGGGCAAAACTCTGAAGCCGCGGCGTTCCTCCCCACACATTAACCCGACGATCCAGCTGCCGAACTCATTTAAGGAGGAACACGAGCAAGGACAAATCGTGTTTTTAGGGTAGCGGTGATGCACGAGGCTTGTGGCCTTCTGATTGGGCAGACCGTCAGCATAAGGGATTGCTGGGCGGTCTGTTAAGCTAAGCTTGTCAACTCTCAATCCGCCTTCATGCCAGAAACCTGACATCCCCACCTCCAGGGTCGACGTTAGCTCGCTGACTTTACATGCTAAATTATCTAGAAGGCATTGGTGCGTGATTTGCAATGTGCCGCTCAATGGTTGGGTAGAAATTGCTGTTCGCGTCAGTCGAGAATTTCTTTGGGCATCACACGAATCGGAGTGGTCATGAAGCACCTGCTGGCCTTTGCAATTCTGGGTTTATTGAGTCTATTCATTGCGCATTGTAGCGCTCCATCCCAATCAAATTTAAAAGTCTCAGGCCCAGCTGAATGTGTTCTGAATCAGCTTCAGAATAATACTGTTTGTATTATGCATCAGCTTCAGGATTACTCCTATGCAGGCTATATGCAAAGTCTTGCTGTCATTCCAGAGGAGTTCAGCACGGAGATTCTTATCGAAGCCCCCAAGGATGGGAAGAGCGACGCTTCACAGGCTATTCAAAGCTATATGAATCAGGCAATGGCCAAGCAAGGCGACGTCCTTCTCATACTTCCCGAGGGGCTTTATCGCATCGACAATCCTATTGAATTTTCCGGAAAGAACATTGTTTTACGTGGCGAAGGCCCCAGCAAAACGCGCCTAGTATTCACGAACCAGCAAGCTAAATTGATTGTGGGTGGTTTCACGAGCGGCTGGAGTCACAAAGATGACCGCTGGAAACTGACAGAAGATGCCAAGATAGGCGATCGGGTCATTCATTTGGCTAATGCGGACGGTTTACGGGAAGGTCTCGATATTGCCATCGATATGATGGTGACCGATAAGTTTATGGAGGAACATATGGCTTCACTGTGGTGGGGCGACCAGGTTGGTAAGCGTCACGAGATCTTCCGGCGGCAGATCGTGGCCATCGAAGATGATAAGCTTGTCCTTGATAGTCCACTGCGCTATCCCCTTAAGATCAGGGATGAAGCTGGCGTCAAAGTGTTCTCGAACCACAACTCTGGACTGGGATTGGAAGGCGTGGGCGTCCATTCCGCAACGGAAACTGTGGAAAAAGCTTGGGAACTGGGCGGAAAATCCTCGGCCATCAGCGTAAGCCAATGCCGGGATTGTTGGGTAAAAAATGTGGCGAGCTTTGCCTTGCCAGGCGCGACCCATCATCTCCTCAGCCATGGTCTGGTCATTGACAAGAGCTACCGGGTGACCGTTGACGAAGTGCATATGGCCCACACTCAGCATCGCGGTGAAGGTGGTAACGGTTATCTTTTCATCATTGGCAGCTCCAATGAGGTTCTCGTCAAGAACTCGTCGGGCACCAATGGACGTCACAATTTAACTTTTGTGGGGCGCTTTTCCAACAGCGGTAATGTTGTCCATAAGTTTAAAAGCATGGGTGCCATGATCTGTTCAAGCCTGGCCGCCGACCTGTCCAACCGATGTGGCGTTGGTCCGATCGATACTCATGAATCATTGGCCATTGCCAATCTCTTTGACCAGATGGAAGTCTATGATGGTTTCGAAATTGGAAACCGCCAGTTCAAGTCCGCTTCAGTCGGTCCAACGGGCACTCTGAATACCGTTTGGAACATGTCAGGTACCGGCTTTCTACGCTCTTACAATACAAAACTTGGCTACGTCGCCGGAACCGCTCCAACCATTAAGGTTCAAACCGGTTTAGAGGCTAGTGATCCGAAAGCCAAGGAAGTGATGCTTAATACTGAAGTCGAAGATATCGCTATCAGCATTGGTCAGCTCATGCCCATTCCCTCGCTCTACGTTGAACAACTCAAGCGGCGTCAGGCTCAGACGAGGTAATTAGTCGCTGGCGCGAAATTGAAAATTTCGCCCAGGGACTATCCTGAGCGAAGCGAAGGATCTCGTGGAATCAGGTACTTATCGGCGAGATCCTTCGTCGTTTCACTCCTCAGGATAGTTTCTGGCGCTTAAGCGCCAGAAACTAATTAATCCATTTGTCTTTTTGGAGGTCGAGCTTTGAAGCCCATCATTCTGAGTTTCTTACTCGGTCCCATTAAGCAATCTACCAGCGGAAAACTTTAGGACCCAACCACGCCGACAGACTCACCAGGATTAAGAGCGGAATGGAATGCCAGACCAGTAGGTGCGGCGCATCGTCCGCTGGACAGATTAACTGCTGAACCAGGACCGCAGTGGAGACCACTCCGAGCGAGAGAAAGACTGCTGAGAGTCTTGGCTGCGTTGAAGCCTGCCTTCTTATCTCTCGAAATCCCCAGAGTAAAGGCAGCATAGAGCATACAATGATGAATATCCCGCAGCTCATACCGGCCAAAAAAGTCTGATAGTCGCCAATCTGCCAACCATCATGGCGAGTAAGGCTTATCAAAAACACGAGCACTAGCAAGATAACAATCTTAAAGACTAAGCGGGGTGTCTTAAGTCGGCCCGGAATAGCACTCAAGCAGGCCGCAATAAAACTGAGGCCTATACAGGCCACAAGCATGCTGCTTTCAAGGACAAATCGAGCGCTTCCGACGAGAGCATTGATTTCAGATTTCAGTCCATGCAGACCAATGATGACACTCGCAATACATGCACTCAAGAAGCCTAGACGCAGGAGGAGAACGGGCCAGCGAGTTGGTGCCGGACTCGGTTTAAGATCTTTGGTGAGGCTATCAATGAAGTTAGGCCGATTCACTTTTTCCCTCCTAGGATGCTTTGGCGAAGTGCTCGGTAGGCGCGATGAGCCGCAACCTTGACAGCACCTTCGCTCATTCCCAACTGGACTGCTGCCTCACGTGCGCTTAAGCCTTCTAGTTTTAAGAGTTCGACCGCCCGCTTTTGCTGGCTTGGCAGAGCGGCCAAAGCACGAATGAGATCGTCATCCAACTCAGTCTTCGGTGCAGACTCCCAATAGGTTTCAGAATATTTTTCCAAGGAATCGCTGTCTAAAATTTCCAGTTCTTTGCGTCTCTGGTGTTGTCGAAGATAGTCGATGGATTTGTAGCGAATGATCGCATGAAACCATGGCAGGAATGGCCGATCGGCATCATAAGTATGCCTTGCTTTATGCACTCCGATGAGAGTTTCCTGGATAATATCATCGATATAAGGAGCTTGGCCCAGCCGCCTTTGCAGGTACCTCTCCAGGTAGACTGTCAGTTCCCTCAGGAGCCGACGATAGGCAACTTCATCAGCAGCCTGAGCTGCCAGCAGCAGAATGGCCCATTTTGCACTGCGATCCAATACTTCAGCTTTCATAGTCTGCCATGAATCAATCCTGGTTGAAGTAACCTAGAGTCCCTTTCTCGCTGTGAACAGTCAAGGATTTTGCTGGCAGAGGCTAAAAGTTATCTCGAAGGCCTTTCCCTCATTTTTTCTTAAGTTCTACTTCGCCATCATCTAGAGTGACAAGAATAACCTTGTGCTTCGCGGAAAGGACATTCCGTCAGAGCAAGGACCTCTGCTCGCTCTCGGGTTCTCGCATTGAATGTTTGCGCCAAGCATGGTTCGTCATGCAAAAAATATTTGGGCCAACTTTAACCCAAAAACAGAGGAAGGTTTCGAAGCGACACCCTTCTTCATCTTTAACTAGTCGCTGGCGCGAAATTGAAAATTTCGCGCAGGGACTATCCTGAGCGAAGCGAAGGATCTCGTGGAATCAGGTACTTATCGGCGAGATCCTTCGTCGTTTCACTCCTCAGGATAGTCTCTGGCGCTTTAGGCGCCAGA
>JBGSRE010000710.1:0-8614 GCA_041737755.1 Oligoflexus sp. | reverse complement strand
TGCCAAAATCCTTTAGAAGGCAAGGCTCTCAGACTGTTCACTTCTTCGCTATTGAGCAAGTCATTTTCTATCTTATGCTGAATAATAGGCTCTACATAGTGGGAGCGCTCCAGCACCTTATCGTAAGTGATATTAATAGGTACAAAAGCTATAGGATGGCACTTTTGCTTCATATAGGCATCAATGTACTGGGAAAGCATTCCAGCCTTAGGCTGTAGTGTCTCACCGATCTTGGAGCGGGTGCCTTCAATGAATACCATTTCAGGAGTACCCTCTTCCTGGGCGATCTTGAGGAATTCAAACATGATCGCATTATAGAGCGGGTCCATTTTCTTACGCCGGATAAAATACCCCAATGAGCAATGGATCACTGTGCGCAAGAAAAAGCGATTCAAGTGGTTACTACTGGCTATTTGAGGAGTCTCGACGCCATTTTTAAAGAGCAAAAGTGGCAGCAAAATGAAGTCCAGATGACTCCTGTGGGTAGGCAGATATATCGTCTTGTGTTTGGAATCGATGGCTTTAATATGTTCCATGCCATCGATATGCATATCCTTAAATAATCTCTTCATCAGAAAACCCAAAACGAAATTCCAAAAGTGAATCATTATAAAATGTCGATTGCAGATAATTTCATTGGCGTATTTTTTTGCAATAGATAGCGCCTGCTTACTCGGATGTTTTTGCAGTTCTTCCTTGACTGCCTGACTCTCGAAAACGGCTTTCAAAGCGACTTTCTTATTGACGGCCAGTATTTTGGCCTCTGCTGAACCAAGCAATGCTTGTTCGTGAGCTTCTGAAAAATAGTCGGTTACGGCTTCGAGAAGTTGGTGAAACCGAGACCGATAGTTCACCACTTTTTCATGGGAAAGATCTATGCCGCGAATGGGCTCAAGGCTATTTTTAAAGTCAATAAGGAAAATCCTTGCTCTACTCGGCTTCGATCCCATCGGCTCTCTGGATAGCAAAGCTGCGACTCGCTCCAGTGGCATCCGCCGAAAGCCTGGTGCCCAGCAAGGGACCAAATGAAACAGACAAAGACGGCCCGCCTGAAGCCAAGGTATGCCCTGTTGAAGCAAAAATAGAAAGAGCCTGAGGCGAGTGAAAACCGTCATTTGAAACGGCACAAAGAAAGAGTTCTGATCAAAAACTGTCGGGTTCATGAATTTATTCCTGCTTGGATGAGCTTTATATCTCGACACAATTGAGTCGCGAGCCCCAGACGCGCAAGCGACGTGATGGACGCACAAGGTAACCATCATCGACGGCCAATAGCAGAGCCAGATCGGAGACGGAATCGGTTATCGCCGTTCGCCGCATAACAGGCCTTGTGAGTTCTCGTTCAAAAGTCCTGATTGCAACAACCTTATTCGCACCTATCATGGCTCCTGATTTTAGTATTCGAGCCGGATAGCGTAGGCCATGGGCCGCAGGCAGAAGTTCGGCACCTATAACCGCATCAAAGAGGTGATTCAGTTTGAACTCAGTTATTGCCGCTTGAATAATTTCGACCAGTGATCCTGAAACTATTACGAGGCTAGAGCCTTTGGATCGCTGTGCCTCTAGAAAATTGACTACGTTTGGATTCAATCGATCTTGATTGCTTCGCCAATAGAGGCGCGCATACTTATAAATTTCATCGTTGCTCAATCCAAAGTACAAGCAATAGGTCGCATAATCCCTGAGTGTCTCATGGCAGAGGTGGAGGAGAAGTAGCAGAGGCAGAGCAAGGTAGCTCAGGGCTAGCATCAGTCCGGATACAATGTCCTTTTTTTCCTGATAGGCAATCTTACGGATTGCAATCAGGTGGACAAAGGAATTGGAAAACACCAGTGTTCCGTCAAAGTCTGTGTATACTAACGAGATATTCATAAATCCTCTTGCAGCATCAAAACATATGTCCATCATCAGCTTGTCAGCGCGGCTCAATCGATCAAAAGAAGAGGAAACGAAGGTTGATAGCTAAGCTTCTCAGCAGAATGCTGCGCAGCTCTTTGCAAGAATCTTTCCTGGAAATTAAGTCAATTATTTCTGCAATAGGCAAGCAGCCAAGGATATCAAGCTGCACATACTTTAGACAAATGGCTGGGCGAATGCGCACCGCCGACCCATCCAATGGAGCCTTCCGCAGAAAGCAACAGGTGACAAGCGTCGGCGAGATGATACTGTCTTGTGGGCAGCCGATCGGATTAAGTCAGGAGTCGATGAGTGGGGTGAACCTGAGATGACTCCCAACTGAGATCTTCAAGTTCAATACATTGTATGCGTTTCATAGAAACTAAAGATTTTCTCTCTAGCCCTCAGTTCGTTATAAAGGAGCCTTTGCCAAATAAACTCACGGCCCAATAGGCAAGGTTTGTGCGGAGTCGGTCCATATTGTTGGCTTGGTTTGCCTGTTTGAAGAGAAGGTCTGCTTCGGCTTTTGAAAAGCGTTTTTCAACCGGGATACCATCCACAAAGTAAGTTCCAACCCCTTTTAAATCTGAGTTTGTGTAGAGGGCATCATGAATGAGGCTACTCGCTATAACCCGCGGGTCCATCGGCTCGATAAACCACTTCAGCATTGCCGGCACAGAGGCTCCATCAAATACGTAACCCGCGCGAATGATAATTTTCTTATTTTCCCATACGTAACCTACATCATTCATGAGCCTATAGTGTCTCCCCTTGCCAATGATTGGGGAAACATTCGGTTGGTTCTCGATTATCATCGAGTGATCTACTCCGCTTAAATTTACTTCGTGTTCAGTCTAAAGCATCGAACGGAGGAAGTGGAGCGCGATGAAAGTTTTTTGCAAGCTTAGGCTTGGGACTTTTTAGCCAAGGACTCCCAAGTATAAAACTTAGCCATGAACGAGATTGCCGAGTCCTGCTTCCCACGCTGCTAAGCGTAAGTTAATTCTACTCTGTATTACTATGTAATTACTAGTTGTTTCATCTTTTTTCAAGTATTTATCACGCCCGGCCGATAAAGACCTTTGAGAACGTCCGTTACTGAGAGGTGAATCTATGCGGAATCTGAAGTTGCTGTTCTTAGCCTTGATCGTTTTTGCCCCGAGCCCTGCTTGTGTCAGTCTCAGTGAGCATGAGCTTCTGCAGCGACGCCTCAGCGCAACCCAGTTAGAACTACAGGCCCTGAAAGAAGAGCGCATGCGGCTCCGTAAGCACCTCGACACGAATAGCAATCAAATGGATGAATTGAACCGTGAGCTGAATACCCGGGATTCCCGGCAAGAGGCTTCGCGCATGGAACTTGCCAGAGCTCAAGCGGCGAACCGCGAATTAGCCGATTCCTTGTCGGCAAAAGACAAGGCTCTCCTTCAAGCAGCAGAAGCTAAGGACGAACAGCAAAGAATGTTCCTAGCCTATCGCAATAAACTGAAGAGCCTGATCGAATCGAAAGACCTCACATTGACTCTGGTCGATGGCAAGCTGGTTGTCTCCATGCCTTCGGATATTCTGTTTGCATCCGGTTCGGCCAGCATATCCGAACGCGGACAGAGCACGATTATGGAAGTCGGACGGGTTTTGCAAGGAACTCCCGACAAACGTCTGCAGGTCGAAGGTCACACCGATAATGTACCGATTCGTGGCGGACGTTTCGCTTCGAATTGGCAACTTGGTCACGGCCGAGCGATGGCTGTCGTCGAAATTCTTGTACGTGCTGCGGTACCTGCCGCGCAGCTGAGTGCCGCTTCGTTCGGCGAGCATCAGCCAAAAGTGGCAAATACCGATGACGAATCTCGACAAAAAAATCGCCGGATCGAAATCGTTGTGATGCCCAACCTCGATGCTATTGCCGAGCAGCTCTCGAATGATGGCACAATGCTGGCCCATTGATGGAGGAGGCCGGCGCTGAAAGCGCCTCGGCCTCAAGGCCGGGATGCTAGCCTCAGTTCCGGAACAGACCATTTGGGAGCTTTTTCCGCGGCCGATCGATGCAAAATAATGACCCACACTTCATCGGCAGACTGAGGTGAAAACCGCAAACTCAACTTAGGCTTTGGCAAAAGGTCGAACCAAGTTCGCCAAACCGAAGCGGCAGCTGCATGCAAACCTCGCCTCTGTTCCGGCGCGTATTTCGGAAATACCACGATATCCACCGCCGCATTCTGCGGCAGAATCTCAACGGCATAGCCTTCTCTTCGCTTTTGAAAGCCTTTGATAAGCCTCGCGTAGCTGGCTCGAGTTGGCGGCATGCGGGAAGCCACGATTTCGCTACAGCAAAATTCAGTCCATGGTTGACTGATCTCGGCCAGATAATCCGGAGGACCCGAACGCTCCTCGGGCTGAAGTGAGAGATTGGAATAGAATTCCCAAAGGCCACCCAAGATCAATTTTGACTGGTCAGCAAACCAAAAAGATAGATCCAGGACATGCTCTTCGGCCTTGGCTGAAGATGATTGCAGCATCCCTGCCAGCATTAGCAACTTGATCCAAGATTTGGGATTCTTTACAGAAATGCATAAAGACCGAAGGATCGCCATGCGCAGCATCGCCCCAGATGATCGAAATCGCTTGAGAGTTCGGCAAGACAAGACTCCAACTCTTATTCTATCTCACTGTATGTTTGACGGGGAGGAGGGTGATGGGGGAAACCAAAAGAGGCGGATTGCCATTAACCAAGATCAGTTTTAAAAAAGGATTCGTCTGAAAGCTCAGGATCCTGTAAGAATGGTTCAAACTAGACACATATCCGGATCTTTGTAGGATAAAAAGTTTATGGGGTCACACGCCCTTTCGCGAAGAATACTTTCTCTCATACTAGCGACGTCGACTTTGATTACGACTGTACTGACCTGTATCAATCTTTATTTGGACTATCGCTCGGAGCTGGGACTGCTCGAAAAAGGTTTTCATCAGTTAGAACGTCTGACCCTTAATCCCCTCAGTGCGGCGGTCTGGAGCTTTGATGACGGCCAAATACGCAAGTTTTTAGATGGCATCATCGCCACAGGCGACTTCATCGAGGTAAGCCTCAGCGATATCGATGGTGAGCCTCTTTACATCATGCACAGACCTTCCCATCCTGGTCCTGAATCCTGGTGGGAATCTTTGGTCGATGATCCGAAAGTCACTCGTCGCTACAGTCTAAATCTGCAGCAGAATCCGGAACCACTTCGAACGGTAGGATTTCTGACGGTAAAAGCCTCAAAAATAAATATCATCGAACGATTGATGGGGAAATTGCAGGTCATCTTCATTATGCAAGGAATTAAAACCCTGCTGATTTCGCTGATTATTCTGGCTATTTTCCAAAGTCATATCACAAGACATTTGGCCCATGTAGCCCAGTATTTGGAAACTTATCGAAAAAACGGCTTTCGATCCGAGCAGACTCTTCAGTTAAAGAGACGAATCGATCAGCAAGACGAGTTGGATTCATTGGTGACGAGTTTAAACATCGTTGTCAGTGAACTCGACCGGCATCACGAACAGAATGCGCGAAGGTTACAGGCTACGGAAAAAGAGCTGGAATCGCAGCGCATGAGCTCCATTCAATCCGCACGGCTGGCCAGTCTAGGCGAGATGGCCGGCGGCATTGCCCATGAAATTAATAATCCTTTGGCGATCATTATGGCTTCAGCCCAACGAATTTCGCGGGAATTGACCCGACAAAATCTGGAGCAGGTGCAGCGCTCCACCAATCAGATTATTCAGACCGGTGAGCGGATAGCGCAAGTCGTCAACAGCTTGCGGAAGCTCTCCCGCGATGGCAGCAATACGACTCGCACCGAATTTGCAGTTCGCCAGTTGATTGACGAGGTGATGGGACTCTGTGAAGAGAAATTCCATCGAGCTGGGATAAAACTGGTGGTAGATTTGGAAGAAAATACGATGATTTTCGCCAATGAAGTGGAACTTTCTCAGGTCCTGTTTAACTTGCTAGGCAATGCCTGCGATGCCGTCGAGCGGCAGGAACAGCCATGGGTTCACATTCTTGGCCAGCGGCAGGCTAATACCTTTTGTCTTTCGGTTGTGGATTCTGGTCCTGGAATTCCAGCGGCGCTGGCGGAAAGAATTATGGAACCATTCTTTACCACCAAAGAGCTTGGCAAGGGTACAGGATTGGGACTGAGTATCTCACTTTCGATAGCCAAGCATCATGGTGGAGATTTGCGACTCGATCCGCTTTCATCCCATACCAAGTTCGATTTGATTTTGCCAATCGGACCCACATCGATCAGCTGAATGCCTTAGATCGCGGAGCGCAGCAGACTGGAATCACTCGCATACTTAGCGGATTCCTTGTTACAGTCTGGCAACTGCCTCTTTTCGCCATCCAATGAGCAGAGCGTCGTGCGCACATAGTAATAGTCAAGAATCTGTTTGTAGGTCCAGGCTCGCTGTGCAGCTAGAGCGGCAGCACCTTGCTGGCTCATCCCAACACCATGACCAAAGCCCAATCCTTTGATGAGGAACTGTCCTGATTGACCATTTTTTTCTATCGAAAAAAGATTGGATGGCAAGCCGGCGACCGTTCTTTTGAAGGCATTGATGGAGATCAACTTGTAGCGACCCCTTTGGTCGATGACTGCCAGCGAGCGCACGCGACCGGTTGGTGTCCGACCCACCATGGGAATGACGATATTCCGCACACTGCGATCGGTTTCAAGGCTGCCTGAACTATGCAGGTCCTGGGTCAGCGCCTGCAAAGTAAAACTGCGCTCCCACATGGTTTTGGTCAATTCAAGGTCACCTGCCTCAGGACGAGCGACGGTGAAGGGAATCGCCTGGCTCCAAACTGCCAAAGCCTCTTCGGTCTGGCCACCGCTATCGGCATGATAATACGCCTGAATTACCTGACCGTGATAAGTGAGAATCTGACCTTCGGTCTCCCGGACAGCCATATCGGTCCGTTCCGATTGCAGACTGGTGCCTGTGAAGGCTTGAAAGGCGATTGTATCGTCGACATCCCAGATTCGGGAAGGCTCAAACCGGCGGGCAAAGACCAGGTGATAGACGGCATAGGTCCGAGCCGCAACTGCCTGGGTTTTCAATGCTTCCATAGCCCACTCACGGTAGACTTCGGAAGGGACAACACCCCGTAAATATTCCTGCAATGGGACGAGGTTGATCGCCTCCAGTTCTCTTTTTCCAGCCGCACTAACGGTCGGTTTGACGTAGAGTCGTCCTTCATAGCTGAAGACAACGCCGGCTCCCGACCCTTGCCGTTCCAATTTATAGCTTTGCGGACATTGAATCATGATGGGACGGGTCATTTCCAATGCATTCAGGGAGATAACCGACTCTTTACCCACAGGCGAACCCTGAGCGACTGCCCGATCGGGGCTAGCATTATATATAGTACATGGACGATCGGATCGGATCGTAATCTGATCCTTGACGGAATCAAGCCCATGCGGCTTGTAGTCGCGATCATGGGGGAAAATCTTAACCCGAATGACGGTTTGCGATGTAATGCGCTGCGAACCCAATTGCAACATGATCTGAGCAGCTTCATCTGCAACAGCAGCCGGTTTGCTACCGAAAAAACCTAGGGCAGCAACGACGCAAGCCTTGATTGCCAAGTGTTTCATGAGTTTCACCTCGATCGAGCTTCAGTGCCGGCCTTTCTAGCATGCGGAATCCTCGAAAGGCAAGTCTTTGGCCACCCAGCGAATATAACTCACTGTTCTTCTTTGCTTTTTATTTTTTACCAAATAAACTTGACTAGAAAATCTGACGCATGTATAAATTGACTTGCCCGATTGAGGGCTTTTACTCAGTGGAGCCGACCATGCTGTTTGCCGAAACTTTGTCCCTTCCTGCATCCCAGACTGAGTGGCGTGAAGAGAGCGCCCCTAAATTGATGGAAACCTTGGATCGCTACATGATAGCGAACATTGGCGAGGACATTACCCTCGACGATCTGTCACAAGCCGTCAAGATTTCTAAGTTTGCTTTGACTCGACTCTTTCATAAGCACTACAAGCAGGCGCCTATGCGCTGGTTGTGGTCCTTGAGAGCTCACCTCGCTCGCGATGTGATCCAATTGGATCTGGGTTTGCCTTTGATGGATGTGTTGACCCTCTGTGGCTTCAACAGTCCCCAGCACTTTTCAAGGTTCTTTCGCAAGACCTTTAAGCAAACTCCATCGACTCTTTTGCGGAACCTTAATAAGGAACCGACAGGACCACGGGACGTTCAGCGTCTCCAGCAGGAACTTTATGAAGCCTTCGATCGGGTTGTGACCGGATCTCTGGAAAGCTACAAAGCCAGCTTTCAGAACCAGACCCCAGTTTAAATCTGGGCTTCACAGATCGTTCAAAGCCCTCTCTTGTCCCTCAAATTTTCTTGTCACTCATAGGGGAGCCCCAACCAGGGCTCCTCTTTTTTTGTTGGCCAAGAAATGCCCGTAGAGTCAGCCAAGCCTTGGGACTAACTCCAGCCCGCTGAATTTTGAGCTGCAGCTTTGCTTTTCTTTAGTTATGATATCAGGCACTTCCTCATCGTTTTTGGGACTTATTTTTAGGTCGGAGTATGAACATGCGTTTGGCGAATTTCTCGGTGATGGCGCTCTTTGCGGTCTTTCTCTGTCAATGTTCGATCCGAACTCTCGCCATCCGTGAGGTCACGGACCTTGTGCAGGCGGGGGTGCCGGCCTTTGAAC
>JBGSRE010000706.1:0-15113 GCA_041737755.1 Oligoflexus sp. | reverse complement strand
CATCAATCAATCGCTATACGAGGATCTTCATCGGACCATCTCTTACTTCGAGCCCGAAATTTATAAAATCGCCGGCGGCCCAAATGAAAGCTTTTTGTCGATGGCTAATCAATTTGCAAAAATTGCGTTCACCGATGCCGTAAAACAGGTTCAGACACTCATGAGAAGTCGCCAGAACTACGCAAGAGGCGAGATTGGACCGGTAACCAATAAAGAGCTGACTGCAGATGAGGCACACTTCATTGGCGAGCGTGACAGCTTTTATATGGCCTCGATGAGTGCAACGAATTGGCCCTACGTTCAGCACCGGGGTGGTCCCAAAGGCTTCGTACGGGTTCTTTCGGTTAGCGAAATAGGCTTTGCTGATTTTTCTGGGAATCGCCAATACATCAGTGTCGGCAATTTCAAGGAAAACAACAAAGTGGCAATCATCATGGTGGACTACCCTAACCAAGCAAGGCTTAAATTATTGGGCGAAGTGAGACTGATCGATCGGACTGCAGACCCGGACACATTGGCAAAATTGGCCCCGACTGATTACGACGCAAAAATCGAACGTGGCTTTGTGATCCGGATTGAAGCCTATGATTGGAACTGTCCTCAGCACATAACCCCGAGATGGACTGCAGATGAGATACAGGAGGTGGTCCTCCCACTGCAAAAGAGAATTGAAGAGTTGGAGCTCGAACTCAAGCAAGTAAAGCTGCGCATCCCCCTGAGTGACGAATAATAGCTGATGTCTTGCTCAGAGATTGCAAACGCAACACAACCCAATTCAGCACTTTCAACGTGAGAGCGCTGTTTTTTTGGGGGTTTTTTGCGGTTCATGGGTAAGCCGTAACTAATTGTACACATTATATATAATAATTTTTTATGTAACAAAGCTAAACCTCACAACCTTCCCTCCGACCCAGGGTTCAGCCCAGATGCAAGGCGCATCGGCCCTGGAGGAACCTATGTTAAATTCAAGAGCAGGACGAGTCATATGGATGTTATGGGTCGTCGCAGCTTGCGGCAGTGACCCAGGTCGCACTCGGGAAGGGGAAGCAACGAATGACACTTCAGCAGAATCAGCGGCCTTTCAATTGGCAGACACGGTGGCGATGCCGCAGATTTCCCCGAACGGCGGTACCGTTTCCGGTTCCGTCCAGGTGACGATGACCAGTGCCACGCGAAACGCAAAAATGTACTATACACTCGATGGTTCGGAGCCCAGTAATCTATCAAAGCTCTACACCGGACCTTTCGTCCTCAGTGTTGCCGCTCCAGTGACAGTGAAAGCCAAAGGTTTTCGTAATCGCATGACTCCGAGCGCTGTGGCCCAGGCGAGCTTTATCCCATCTGCTTCTTTGCCGCCACCACCCCCTCCCCCTCAGGGTGATGATTGCAGTCAGGTCGTGGATTCATGTCCCGTGGCAGGTGGCGTGACCTGGCAATGCAAAAAGCGTTTTATGCACGGCGTTAATTATGCCTGGCGCAATTTTGGGGCGGATTTCGGTGGACTGGCCGCCTGGGGCATCAACGGTGTGGCGAAAACCCCTGTGATAGACACGGAATTTGCGGATATCAAGGCCCAGGGAGGCAATGTCATCCGTTGGTGGGTGATGCCTAATTTTAGAAGTGATGGCATTGTTTTCGACAGCAATGATAAACCTGTGAGGCTGGGCGGTACTTTCATCGACGACTTGAATGCTGCTCTGGCTTTGGCTGAAAAACACAACGTCTATTTGATGCTCAATCTTTTCTCGTTTGACAACTTTAATCCGACCACGACCAGCTCGGGCGTTCGCATTCGCGGACTGCAGCCCATCGTGCTCGATGCCATCAAACGCCAGGCTCTGCTGGAAAACGTGATTCGGCCCATGGCCAAGGCAGTTCAAGCCAGTCCCTATAGAAAACGCATGATGGCCTGGGATGTGATCAATGAACCGGAATGGGCCATTATTGGGGGCAGTAAATATGGTGATCAAGATTTCAACTGCAACTCGAGTCTGCAATGCCTGACCCATGACCAGATGGAATCCTTCCTTCGAGACGTCACGGCGGTGCTTCGTTCGGAAAGCGGAGGACTTGTGACAGTCGGCGGGGCTGCCATCAAGTGGGCCAAGGCCTGGTCGCAGTTGAATCTGGATTTCTATCAGTTTCACACCTACGACTGGGTCAACGAGTGGTATCCCTACTCCAATTCTCCAGCCTTCTATGGAATCACGGATAAGCCGGTGGTTATGGGGGAATATCCGCTGACGGGGCTCAAGGGTGTACCGGTGCCGACTATGCTGACAAGCTGGCTGAAGAATAATTATGGAGGGGCATTGGGTTGGGCGATGACCGATGCACCGTTTAACTGGGCAGGCACCAAAACAAATATTTTAAACTTTGCGCAACAGAATTCCTGTGTGTCGCAATACTGATCTTTCGCTTTGATGAGCTATCATTCTCTTTTGGCGAAGAGAATGATGCTCTTCAAACAACTGTTTACTTAGCTCTTTTGAGCTTGGTAGAGTGTGCCACTCGCCTTTCACTATCACATACTATTTTTTCAAGCGAAGACCTTGCAAAGTTTGTCCGGTCGGAGCGGTTCCCGGTATCATTTGGCTAGCTCTCGCCACTTCGCGGAAGGTTGAATCCTTAAGCTCCGCAATTTTTGCTGGATCGATGCTGTGCTGGTGGGATGCTACATCCGTGATCGCAGCAGGAATTCCGCCGTCCCAGGTGCGTTTCCACTGGTAGCATTTGCTATCATAGGCTGGGCATATCTCCGCAATTTTATCGAAATCGTGAGCTTTCAACCAGGTTTGAATGCGAGCATCCACATAACCATGCAGGCGATAGAAATTTGGATTGACATGAGACGTGTAAGTCCCTGCCAGACTGTTATTGCTAGGATGATTGAAAGCTGGATATTTATTTGGCTGACTCATGATTTCCTCCATACTTGGTTCGTATGATGTATACCATTGAGTGGGATGAGCCCAGGTCATGTGCATGTTGTTGTGGAGGTTGGCCTCAAGCCAGAGGCCATATTCGCTCAAACTTTGCGTTTTCACCCATTTTTCATCGATCGCTCTTTTATGCCAGGTCATCAGAGTTTTGTAGCGAGCATCAAAATATTTTTTCAGAGTCGGATCTTGGGCTTGCGGGACAGGGTATTTGGCATCATCGGGCTTAGGCGGTTCCAGCCAAGCTTCGTACATTTGATCTCCTAGATGCGAACGAAGCGCGCCGAGCATGGCATGGTGCATGTGCAAAAACTCTTCGCCCTTTTCATCGGCATTGCCTGTTCCTCCTGCTTCGGCGTCCCAATCTTTGCCAAGGCGCGTTCGAATGTCATTCCTTTCATCTTCGCTGAGTGACGGCCACGAATTGCGAATGCCATGCCAGAGGAAATGCCAGGCTCGAACTTCCGGTTTGGCCATCATCGCTGCCATCTTAAGATCACGCTCATCCATTTTCACTGGATCCGGAATCCTGACTTTATAGCCCGTTTGCAGCGGCTCAATCAGACTCGCGGTAAGTCCAACAGTGCACTCCATGCCTTCTGTGAAGTCAGTGGACATCTCGTCATAATAAATAACAAATCGAACGCTACTCACTTTGCTTGCTGGCATGTTGAGGAGGAATCGGGATCCACCTACGACGGCGCCGCCAAACACAGGCACAGGAGTATCGCCGTCCATGCGTGTGACGCTCAAAACATCCATAACCCCAGGACACGATCCAGAATTATCAGCTTTGTTGGCAACCAATCCAAAAAGATTCACAGCATCAGCAAATTGCAGGTTGTTCACTTCATACTCAGTGCCATTGGAAGTGAGGCTGACCTTCACTTCGCTGGCGATAGTACTTTGAATAGGCGTTCGATCGAGATCCTCGGGAAAAGGCATGGGCGAGACGCCGGCGGCAAAAGGCATGAATTGCGGCCAAATACTGGCGATATCATCAGCAGCAGCTTTGCTCTCATCGGCCTGATCTGTGGTATTGATCGAATTGTCCTGAATCTCAGCAATCAATCGATTGAGGGTAAGCACTTCATTAGAAGAAAGGCTCTCGGTTCGATAGGTTTGCTTAAACAAGTTCAAAATATTTTCGCGAAAGACTGCAGCAGTGACGCCTGCCGTGAGCTGTTCGGAGCAGATCTTTCTGAGCTCTTCCACAGTCATCTGATTCGGTAACGTCTTAGCGTCTTTGGCGCAAAGTCCAGTTTTAATCAAATCGCCATCGAGAAAGTAGACCCGACGGGAACCATCCGGGGCTGTGACAACGAGATCCTTGAGGCCTGAGGCTGGACCGCGGGTTTTACACCCAATAATAGGCAGCAAGAGGACTAGAATTGCACATCCAAAGCCATATCTCATGGGTATTCCTTCCTGGCAGCCATAGTCGCGAACTTGTAAGACTCGATTATAGTCGATTCCTCATGCCGATAGGAACTCCTGGAAATTTTTGAACTTCGCTGCCACGATTGTTTTGGTGCTTGATCACAACCCACAATAGAAAAGTGGCGATCACGCCGATGAAATGCGGCGGTCTTCCAAAAAACTGATTTTTTTTATTCACGCAAAGGAATTTGGTAAAAGCCCTTGCTGTCGTTTTTTAGCGACGAATGAGCCGCAAACACACCAAATTTTATTTTAACAACGCCATCCCAGGCAAAACAGTTTTGTGGCTTTTTACCAGCGCACAGGAATCTCTCTGACTTTCAGCCAACCGGCGAAAATTTATGACAAAAAGCCAAAGACCCGCAGCATATACGCCGAAAAAACTACTTAGTTCATATTAATAACAAAGTCCAAATGCCTGCTTAAAGCGCGTTAGTAAAGGGCTTCCCGATTTCACAAAAGGGTCCTCCTTAAAAGTGGTTAACTTCAGCGGCAAAATCATGTATCTCCTTGCATAAGGTGGGTATTAACTCTCTTAAATAGGAAAACTTTATGAAAAAGTTTCTTCAAACTGTGTTATGCATCTTGCCGTTTATCGGCTCATGTAGTGCGGAAAATCCCCGGCAAAAAACCTCAGGGCTCGCCAAACCTTTGGGTTCGCAAAGCTTCGTTAAAGTTGTTGATGGACGTTTTCAAGTCGATGGTTCGCCCTTTACATTTGTGGGCAGCAATTTCTATCGTCTGGCGATGAGCGAAGCCTTCAATCGCAATGTAATCAAAGAAAATAAGTCCGGAGTTGTCACCTTCCCGCAGATTGACAAAGTCATGGAAAATTATGCCAACGAAGGATTCAAAGTGATTCGGCTGTGGAGTTTCGCCTGTGAAGGCTCCAAGGGCAGCAGCGTCACCCCGCCTTTTATCAATAAAGATCTTTCGTTGAATCCCGACGGTCTTCAGCAGCTGGATTACACCATTGCCAGCGCCGGCCAACACGGATTGCGGGTGATTCTACCTTTAGTCAATTTTGAACATGAGTACTGCGGTATGGAATGGTGGGTGGAAAATAGCCTTGCCAAGCAAACCGATCCCAGCAAGAAGTACATGACCTACTCCTGCGTAGAGAAACGCACTCACCATGCTCTGAAGTTGGTTTACGACCCCAATGAATGCCAGGCCTTAAACCGTCCTGAAAATCCAGTGGAAGCTTTGGTCACCAAAGAATTTTTCTACACTGACCCGATTGTGAAGAATGCTTTCAAAACCCATATACGCAACTTTCTTGGGCGCACCAACCCCTACAATGGTTTGAGCTATAGCAACGATCCCGCCGTGTTTGCTATTGAACTCAGCAACGAACCTCACACCACCGATTTCTATGAGTGTTTGAAATCAGATATCGGCAATAAAGATTACAACCGATGCAGTCAGGAAAATCCAAACTCCTACCGCGCTGGCGATCTCGTATATACCTGGCTCGACGAGATCTCGACTTATGTAAGGACAATTGATAGCAAGCATTTGATCACAACGGGCGAAGAGGGCTATCGCAGCTCGCACCAGGATCCCTCGTGTTTGAGCAAGCATAGCTGGATCAATAACGGCATGAAGGGTGTGGACTTTGCTCGCAATGCCACCCTGCCCAACATCAACTTTATGACGACTCACCTTTATCCCGACAACTGGAACGTGCCGACCACCGATTTGGATTGGTTCAACCGCTGTATCATCGCCGATCGGGCCTCAATTGCTGCTCGCAATGGCAAACCGATCATCTTGGAAGAAGCCGGTTTCAGTGAAGATGGCTATGATGGAAAACCGGATGATTATCGACGAGATCGCGCTTACTACCTGTCGCGAATGTTTCGCTATACAAATCAGTCCGGCTTCCAAGGCACGATGGTCTGGCAGGCCGCGCCCATGACGCTCAATGATCAGGTTGCTGAAGATGATTCCTTCACCTTTCCAATTAAGCTCAAGGTCAATGGACAGCTGAGCTACACTCCCGAAGGTCACACGATGAATCGGCAAGTTGCTTGTCAAAAGGATCTACTGCTCGGGACCAGCGCCGATGCCTGCGTTTACATCTGTCCACGTGCCACCACGGTTGGTGCGGATCGTTTGGGCTACGATCCAGATGGCTATCGTTGCTTTCTCCCCGAAATTTCGGAATCATCGGGATTGCAAGGCTATCCCAAATGCACCGCCAACTCGAATCCCCAAAACGGTTGGGGTTGGATTCAGGATGCCGCCATCTGCCAACTCTATACGATCGGCAGTCAGCAGTATCAGGAAAGCAGTGGCTGCAGCTGCAAGCCGTAAAAGGATAGAACTAGGAACGGCGGACTCATGATGCGAGCTTCCGTTCCAATTCTTTCTGCATAGCCTGAATCACCAGAAAGCAAACCAGTGCATTGAATGAATGCCAAAACACATGCGTACCCATTGGAAACGAAGCACAAAGCGGTTCATCCAGGGTGCGCAGGGTTAGCGAAACTAAAAACAGCAGGCCAGCTTGCAAGAGTGTGGAGCTCCGGGAAAGGTATCGATACTGATGCCAACCCAGGCCCCCAAGGAAAATCACAACCCCAAAATAGCCCTGCGAGCCATAGAGGGGAAACCCTTGGAAGAGGAACTGAAGAAGCCCCGTGAGAACAAAAAAACCCAGGCTATAGAGCAAGATTTTGGTCCGAGAAAACTCCAGGATGGCATGCAACCATTGCCACAGAAACCAGAGCACAAAGAGTCCAATGAATGTGACATCACAGATTTCCCCCCAACGGGTTGCAAAGCTGTGAAAGTAGGCCGACCCCCAGCCCACCAGAAAGAGCAGCAGGATCAGCACTTTTAGGATCCCGGAATCCGCCACACGACTGTTGCGAAGCCTGATCAAAGCCGCCACAGCTGCCAGCCAAAAAAAGCCGTTGCTGAAAAAGTTTAAGGGCTCGGAAAGATATTGAAAATCGGTGCGTTCGCAGTAGTTGTCCACCTGGCTCATTAAATCGATCATGGAAACCTCCCTTGGAGTCACTAGACTATTCCATGGAAGTCCATCTGGCCAAGGTGAGAATGTCGTTGCTAGTTTCTAGGAGGGCGCGAATATCGCAAGCCCAAGCTTTTGGCCTCTTCAGATGCCAGGAGCATGGCCAGATCAAGGGCCAGATCTTGCCCCTGCCACACGAGATTTTTTGCTCCGGCAAGGCATCACCGAGCAAAGCTTTTTGGAAGTGAGCAAAAATCTGAGCTTATAAGAGCTCAAGACAGCCGCTGGCTGAGGAAAGCGATATCATGATTCTCTTCCACAAGAAGCTGAGTCATGCAGTAAAGATTGCAATCTCCCATCCGCAAAAGCCAAGAATCTATCGCTCCGCCTTTCAATATCGGCTGCGGTCCTTGGATCCGCTCGAAAGCCTTGGTGATGGAAGCCTGGCTGATACTGGTCATCAATCCTGCATCCTGACACCGACGCTGCAAAAGATTGCCAATTGTGTTCAATGCATCCTGCATCTTTTGCAGAACCTGCTCGTCCTGGGGACTGCCCGACTCATCGCGACTTTGCATTTTTTGCAGGAGCCGTCCGTCTTTCATGTCAAACTGAAAGCGGACCCCAACTTTGATGCCGGTTCCAATGAGAACTGTTTGACAAGTAAAAGTTGCATGAACATGAGGGCCTTGAATATGAAGGCCTTGTTCGGCGATATCGGCATCGCAATTCTCAGTCAAAACTTTACGAAATGTATGACGAAGAAACCTTTGGGCTTTTTCAACTGCGATACGGAGCTCGCCTTGGAGAGCTTGATTCTGCTTGGTTGGGAGTTTTGCGGGGCGCATAAAACATCTCCTTTTTCAAGCCTTTACCATCTTAAGGGATCTCTTCAACCCGTTAGGATGGAAGCTGGATATAATCCAAGATCGGGTAATTGACAGGACTCCTGAACGAGGTCAAAAAACAATGATGACTCTTGCGAAGGATTGGCCAAACCACGAGTGTAACTTCTCAATCTGCCTTCCACCAAAAGAGGTCTCGTCGGTTAAGACGGACTGTTTTGTAATCTTTCGAGGCGAATGAAAGCGTTTTTCGGCACGCTGTCCCAAAACTTTCCTAAACGTAGTCGAAGCTTTCAACTGGGCTTGTCGACGATTCAAGCAGAGTCCTTGCCTTGTTTTGGCAAAATTCGAATACTGCACATTAATTTTTTAGGAGAAATTTGGCCGGGATCCTGCAAAACCGAAGAGTTCTTAGGTTCAACACCTGGGGAGGATCTCGCAATGTTACCCATGCTGACTCAATGGCAAAGATTGCGTATTGCAGAGACACTCTGGAATCAAAACGAGGAAAGGATTGATTTTCGCTGGTTTCATGAGAAGGGTCTGCCCACTCCCTTCGTCCTGGATCAAGTCAAGATAGAGGTGAGCCACGAACTTTCTTCTGAGGTGCTCCTCCTGCGACTGCAAGCCGCTCAATTCGATGGCCGCTTGCGGCATATTCACAATCCCGAGCAGCTGCGAGATGACTTCGATCAGGATGCCTTACATATTAATCTGATCCTCCGGAACCAACTGGTAGCTAGCGGACGTTTGGTTTTTCTGCGCGGCGATCCCTTGCGATCGGAAATCAATAAGTCGCTGGTGCCACTGCCCGAATTGCTCATGTCCGATCCTGGAATGGTCGAAATCTCGCGTGTCTGTACCCATCCCGATTTTCGTAGAGGACACCTG
This sequence comes from Oligoflexus sp., assembly GCA_041737755.1. Classification (GTDB taxonomy): domain Bacteria; phylum Bdellovibrionota_B; class Oligoflexia; order Oligoflexales; family Oligoflexaceae; genus Oligoflexus. The sequence continues at coordinate 6,018 of JBGSRE010000706.1, read as the reverse complement.
CTGACTCTCCTGCTGAGCGAATGCGCCCGGCAAGCCTTTCAACGAGGCGGTCACTGGCTTTTGGGGTATTGTGTCGGGTCCTTGGTTCCCGTCTATCAACGCTTTGCCGGAGAGCAGCTCCCCTTTTCAGGCAAACATCCCTTGTATGAGGGCAAAGATTCCTTTGTGGTCCGTATTCCGCTCGATAAGGTCATGCGAGGGGAATGCGTGCCCTATCTGGCCTGGGCCCGATTTATCGCCCCCTATCTGAGAGATATGAAATCGCACAAAAGTCGCCTAGAGGGATGGCCGGTTTGGTTCAAAGCTCTCGGCGCACAGATTCTGCGTCCCTGCCTGAATGAAGCCTTAAGATTGACCCTACTCCGCAGCACCTAACAGCTTCCCGACCTCGCTCTGGCATTTCTTGGAGGCAGCCAACGAAGAGGAGTAGAATCCCGCTTATGGACTCCAATTATGCCAGTCTGGCGACAAAGGGAGCAGCTCAAGCGCATCGCTGATAAAAAAACTGCGCCCCAGCGAAAGAAATTCTTCCGACTTAACCGCAAAGTGTCATACCATAAGCTGTCGATCAATGTTCATCGCTTCGGAGGTCCAAGATGGATTTCGAACCTCATAATTTTTCTGCAATCGTGGCATCTGTTATACGCGCCGATCCAGCGTTGGCTGAGCCTTTGAAAAACATCTTCGCTGCCTATGCGCGCAATGAGGATTTCGAAGAGGGATTGGCTCTCATCGATGGCAAGTTCCATCCGCCGCTGCGCCTGATTCTAGAGGACTTAAACGAAATTGATGATCCGACCAGTTTGGATCAAGAGATTCAAGTTCTGCAGCAGGCGATTGAAACGGCTTTGATGTATGTCGAGGAAGTGGCCCCAATCGTCACTTCCAAGCCAAAGAAGAAATCAAAGGCAGCCAAATCATCTGGCAAGCCCAAGAAGAAGAAGAAGAAGAAAGCTGGCAAGTCAGCGGTCGTGAAAAAACCTGCTAAACCCGCGAAGAAAAAAGCTGGCAAGAAAAAAACCGCGGTCAAGGCTGGGAAAACCGTGAAGAAGCAGAAAAAATCGGTGAAGAAGGCTGGCAAGGCCGCGGTCAAGAAGAAGCTCAAAGCCTCGCCTAAAGCCAAGTCCAAGAAAAAGAGTCCGGTGAAAAAGAAGAGTTCGGTGAAAAAGAAGAGTCCGGTGAAAAAGAAAAGCGCTCCTAAAAAGAAAGCTGTCAAAAAGAAGAAATGACGCCGAATGGAAGCCCACTCCCCTGCTTTCTTGCAGGGAGGGCCTTTCTTCTATCGATAAATCTTCACCCCCGCTCACAATTCAGCTGATACTCTGGCAAAGTCATAGAACGGCTCGGCGTCGCTATACCCGCTCTTGGTGCTCCCTTTTTGAGAGGCAAAGATATTGAAGACGACGGAACCAGCTCATGGCATTGCTCGTGTTTTAAAGTTAGCTTGGCCTGATCGCGGTCGGATTGCTTGGGGTCTTTTCTTCCTCATTATCGGCAGTGGCATGATGCTAGCCTATCCGCAGGCGGTGAAAGTCATCATTGACGAAGCTTTGGGGTCGGCTCGAAGCTCGGCCGTGGATAAAGCGGCTCTGGTCATTTTAGCAGTGTTTATGGTGCAAGCCTTAGCTGGAGCCGTGCGCTATTACCTTTTCACCACGGCCGGTGAAAGAATTGTCGCTCGACTGCGGAGCGATCTCTACAAAGCCATCATCGAGCAGGACATTGCCTTTTTCGATAGCAGACGCACGGGCGAGCTCATGAGTCGCCTGTCTTCTGATGCCACTGTATTGCAGAATGCTGTGAGTGTGAACATCTCCATGTCCATGCGTAACCTGGGCGCGGCCATCGGTGGCCTCGTTCTCCTCGTCTATACGTCGCCGGTACTCGCCTTTGGTCTTCTCGGATGTATTCCACCCATTGCCATCGGGACAGCCCTGTTTGGCAAAAAAATTCGCCGTATTTCACGAGAAGTGCAGGACGCTCTAGCAGAAACTGGCATCGTAGCCGAGGAAACAATTTCTGGAATTCGCACTGTGCGCGCCTTTGCCAAGGAATCTGCGGAGTCGAATCGCTATTCTGGGGCGATTCAAAAATCTTTGGGACTCGCTACGAAGCGGATCATGAGTATCGCCGTCATCACCGCGATTGCAGGGATGCTGGGTTATACGGCGATTGTGGGTGTCCTCTGGTATGGCGGCCTCTTGGTGATCGAAGGGCGAATGAGCGTAGGTGATCTAACCAGTTTCATTCTCTATGCTATGACTGTCGCGATCTCGGTTGGGTCTTTAGGTTCCCTTTGGACTGATTTTATGTCCGCGACCGGTGCAGCTAAAAGGGTTTTCGAGCTCTTGGATCGACAGCCGATCATTCCCATTCGCGGTGGGCTGACACTGCCGCAGGTTAATGGGCTTTTGGAATTTCAATCGGTGCAATTTAGTTATCCTTCTCGCCCCGATCTTATTGTTTTGGAAAATTTGAATCTGAGCATCGCACCAGGGGAAGTCGTGGCTCTGGTCGGCCCCTCCGGCAGTGGAAAATCAACCATCGCCAGTTTGATTTCTCGGTTTTATGATCCAGACTCGGGGCGAGTCAGCATAGATGGACAGGACATTCGGACTTTGGACGGTGACTGGCTCCGGCGGCAAGTTGGGGTGGTTTCGCAGGATCCTGTGCTCCTCAGCGCATCCATTGCTGCCAACATTCGTTACGGTAAAACAGATGCCAGCGACCGCGAAGTGGAAACAGCCGCCGAGGCCGCCAATGCTCATGATTTTATCAGTACTTTCCCTCAAGGGTATGCAACCATTGTCGGTGAACGAGGCATTCAGCTTTCGGGTGGACAAAGGCAGAGGGTGGCTATCGCCCGAGCGATGCTCAAGGATCCAAGGGTTCTCATTCTGGATGAAGCTACCAGTGCATTGGATGCGGAAAGTGAACATCTGGTACAGGAAGCCCTGGATCGACTGATGAAGTCGCGAACAACTCTGGTCATTGCTCACCGACTCTCGACAGTGCGTAATGCCGATCGCGTGCTTGTCATTCAAACGGGACGGATTGTGCAAAGTGGCAATCACGAAAGTTTAATGAATGACCGTGAGGGTATGTATTTTAAGTTGGTGAACCGACAGTTTGTTGGTGCCTGAAGATCTCTCTGGAGGAATGTATGACTCGACCTATGCTCGCTGTTCAATCTCTGAGTCCTGAAGCAGATAAGGCCATGAATCGCTTTCATACCGAGGTAGTGAAAGCGGTCAGAGAGGCCGTTGAAAAAGAGAAAGTGGTGGTCGTTGGCATGTCTCTGAATCCTTTCGTTAAAAAAGCGACGAAAGCCTTGACTAAGGCTGGAGTGGAATTTAAATACCTGGAATATGGCGGGTATTTAAGCCAGTGGAAGCAGCGACTGGCGATCAAACTCTGGAGTGGCTGGCCGACGTTTCCCCAAGTTTTTGTGCGTGGGGTTTTGATTGGTGGGGCCAATGATACGATCCAAGCGATTGAGGATGGGAGCTTGAAGAAGCTCTTGCAGACTAAATAAAAGACTCGCGTCATCCCATGGATCAAAGGGATTCCCGAGGCTCGCTGGGAATGACCGTCATCCCCAGGCCCTCGAAGAGGGACGTTGGGGATCCGCCTGGATCAAAGGGATTCCCGACGCTCGACGAGGCTCGCTGGGAATGACCGTCATCCCCAGGCCCTCGAAGAGGGACGTTGGGGATCCGTATGGATCGAAGAGACCCAAAAGCTATCAGTCTAGAACCGCTACCCTATTTCCAGGCGCCTTTTCCAGCCCTCCTGCTATTTCTTTAATCCTTAATAACTATCCATCTTCATTATATTTATAGGAAGCGTTCAAGTTTTTCGCAAAAACGCCGATACGTTTTTTATATGGATCAAGTCACAAACTACACTAGAGGTTATCATGCTTGGAAGTGCCTTCGCTCAGATAACAACTTTGGCCCGCTCAATCGTGTTTGCCGGTATGTTTGTGATGTTTCTGCCATTCGGCCTTTTGGTTGGCATCGGCTGGTTGCTGCCTAAAGCAATGCAGTTGCTTGGACCAATGCAGGACGTGATCTAGACTTCGATCGGCCCTACTTTAATTAGAGAAAAAAACCGAAAGCCTCGATCCTGGATCGAGGCTTTTTTTGGTCGACTCATTACTTCATAAGACTGGAAAACCACGAAGGCAAGATTCCCATCACCAGGGTCATGACGGCTGCGAAACCCACTACAGCTGAACTCCCTAACCAGCGGGCTGGGATACCGAAAGAAGCATCGCTTTGCTCCGGAGTCTTCATATACATGTAAACCATGGGCCGCAGGTAGAATACTGCCGAAATAATACTGCTCAAAACCGCCAAGAGAGTCAGTCCTACTTCACCAGCCGAAAGCGCGCTCATGAAGAGATAGTATTTTCCAAAGAAACCGGCAGTCGGCGGAATACCCGCCATGCTTAAGAGAAAGAGGCTCAAAGCAAACGCTAGGTAAGGTCGACGACGACCCAGTCCTGCCAGATCCTCGAGCATGGGTTCATCACTATCCGCTGGAGTGATCAGAGTCAGCACCGCGAATCCACCCAAATTCATCACCACATAAAATAGAGTGTAAGAAACGATGGCATCCGATGCTTCTGGCTTTTGACCGATGACCAAAGCCATAAAACCAAGTAGCACGTAACCCGTATGAGCAATCGTCGAGTAAGCCAGCATCCGCTTCAAACTCGACTGACGCAAACCAACCAAGGATCCATAAAGTAGCGTCAGCGCCGTGATCGCCCAAAGAATCCAATAAAATCCACCGCCAACTTCCAGCAGACCAGGAATAGCAAAGACTTCGCTGGTAAAGCGCAGGAGCACACCGATCGCTGCGGCTTTAACCGCTGAAATCATAAACCCCGTGACAGGAGTTGAAGCACCCGTATAGACATCAGGGATCCACACGTGGAAAGGAACTGCTCCGATCTTAAAGAGAAAACCAATTCCAACCATAACAAGACCCAGAACTGGGACCATCGGGATACGATCCTGCCACAATCGGCTGAGTGCGGGACCGATCACATCAAACTTCAAACTGCCTGTGCTGCCATAAAGCAGTGTGGCTCCATAAAGTAGAATCGCGCTCGCTGCACCGCCCAGCAAAAAGTATTTCAACCCCGCTTCCGCTGCGGCTGCTGACTGCCGTCTCATCCCAACCAGAACATACACAGCCAAAGACATCAATTCCAAACCGATAAAGAGCACCACCAGATCGCGAGTACTGACGAGGACAATCATTCCAGCGACAGCCAAGGCGATCAGACTATAAACTTCTGTATGGATATGCTCACGCTTATCGAAACCCAATGTCATGAAGGCTGCCGCCAGTCCTGCAGCAATTATTATCGCAGAAAAAATCTGGCTCAAGCGATCGACCACCAAGACTCCATCTAAAATGGAGACCGAAGGATTGTTCATAGAAAAACTTAAAGACAAAAGAGCGATCACGGATCCTGCAGCCAAAGCTGTGAAAGATCCGACCCGACCATACGTTCGCCATGGGGATGCAAGAAGCGCTAGCACAGCACTGGCAGAGATCACCAGCAATGGGATCATTGCCAGCCATTGATCAGCACTTATGAATTGAATGGGAAATAGTTCAGCAAACGACACAAGGACTCCTTTTTAAATGCGGACCCACATCAAAATTCATAAGCCAGAAACCTGACCACTTGGATCGGTTTTGCTGGCCTCCGAGCTGATGCGTTTCACTGCCGATTCAATCGACAGTTTGGAGCGAACCAAATAAGTTTGAGGAGCGACTCCAATCCCGATAACGCCTGCTCCCAGAACTACCATCACAATAATTTCCTTCATTCCCAAATCCGACCAGGACCCAGGATCCGACCCACTGCTTGGTGCACCAAACATAGTCTTTTGATAGACATTCAGCATGTAAACGGCACCCAGGACCATCCCCGTCGCGGCGAGTATGGTCGCCCCACTATTGACCCGGAAGCTGGCTACGAGGACCAGGAATTCA
>JBGSRE010000676.1:0-10293 GCA_041737755.1 Oligoflexus sp. | reverse complement strand
CGCTTTTGCCCACGATTTTTGAATTGTGCTTTAGCGTCAGCTCTCAAGTGCAGCGCGTGCTGTATCAGGAAAGTCGCTGAAAACCCCGCCGAGCCCCAACGCGTTTCGAAGCGCGAGACTATCAAGCCCGGGCGGGCTTAAATATTTTGGCTACGGGGTTCTGCCGCGAGTATTAATCGAGAGCCTTCAATATGTCAGTCATTGGAGCACGAATCTTGTAGTCCTCGTTGGCGAATACATAGATTATCTTCCCGCTTTCATCTAACACAAAGGTCGCAGCGAGTGGCAGCTCCCAAGTACCATCGCCGTTGAATTGCGGCAAATCGATCTTAAAGGATCTGTAAAGCTCTTGGAGAGCGACCGGTAGCTTATATACCAAGCCGAGCTTTCTTGCTAGTTCCTGGCCTTTATCGCTAAGCACGGTGAACTCGAGCTGATTCTTTTCCTGAGTTGAGAGACTTTGATCTGGAAGTTCTGGACTGATTGCGAGGAGTCGGCTTTTTTTGCTTAGAATCTTGGGTAACTCATCTTGGAAAGCGCGAAGCTGCAGGCTGCAATAGGGGCACCATCCGCCCCGATAGAAGGTAACTATAGTACGTCGAGCTGTTAATACTTCCTTACGCCCAACTACTCTTCCTTTAACATCGAGGAGATTAAATTCTGGAAACATGTCGCCGACTTTAGGGACTGTCGCAAGAATTTTTTCTGCTTTCAATGCGTCGATCGCGTCAGACATAGTTTTAGCTTTTTCGGGTGACATTTTTTGCGCCGATTCCTGAGCCTTCGCTCTTAATTGCTCTTCTAAGCTCATGCTTTTCGTCTCCTTACCAAAAGCTGTTGTTGTCAACAAAAAAAACATGGCTGCGTGGAGTATGTTCCAACTGGGAAAGAGCTTTTGGGTCTGCATAAATAGATTCTCCTAAAAAACTGCTTTTCAAGAGTAGCAGTGCAGTCAATGGCGCTTAGAGGGACGTCGTCTGACGCTTGTAAAACTCAATTGTTTGTACATAGTCATAATCACTGAATTTCGTGTGACAGGAAACACAAAGCTGCTGCTTCGGACCAACACTCGAATCGTATTCTAGTACCCCATTGGAGCGTCTTGCAACCGCGTAGCTCCAGTCACCGTTTTCGGGATCAAAGCCTGCAGCCTCTTTCTTCATGAAATATACTGTAGAAGCAGTGTCAACGGCGGAGTCAGATGAACTCACCACAGCTTTTGCTAAAGTGGATCCGACCGCCATTGGGTAAGGGTCACTCACGGCTGCGACGTGATTCTTAGCTACTTCGTTGAAATAAGATCGAACCGTAATTCCGCCATGACCTGCACTTTTAAAGGTTTGGTCACCTTCCAGAGTTGGCGTCCAAGTGCTGAACTCTTGCAAAAGTGCAGAAGGAAACGTGCCCGCATCGAACGATGAGTCTGTTGGGGACTTGTTATCATCTTTACTACCACAGGCCCAGGTGACGAGGACGACGGATCCAACTGCGAGGAAATAAGTGATGTTCATTTTTTTAAGCTCCTGATTAAAGTGTGAGAGAGTCATGAGCAGTACTTTTTAGGAATGCGGCTGAATCGATCCTAATTTTGACTCCCATGAGTGTTCGCTGGCGAGAAACGGTTGGTTACAAAAATTTTGAACCTCCCCCTCTTTGCGCCGCGCAATTCCCTAATGACATGGCAAACTGCGAGCGAAGCAGATTGTTACCCCAGCACCCGCACAATAGCTGCGTGCCTTCCACTGCTACCTAAGGAGGATGCTCAGATGTCGAGCTCGCTCCGGAGGGGATTCCACAATTCATAACTTTCATTTTTTAAAATCCTATCGGAATCAACCTGACAAGCTATGATTTTTCTAATCTGGTATTGACCTGAAAATAGCTTTTCCACATGTTCAATACCCGACATGGGAATAGGGGGATTCTCGCTGAATTTTGACTCGATTAGAGTTAATGATGGACCATTTTCAACTAGAAAATCCACTTCTTTATTGTCCTTATCGCGCCAGAAAAAAACATTTCTCCCAGATCCAGTGAGGTTCAACTTTTTTTGAATCTCGCAAAAAACGAAGTTCTCATAAAGGTGACCTTTGAGAGGAGATTTGAGCCAAGCGTCTTCATCACGAATACCCAATATCTGGCAGAGCAATCCTTGATCTTTAAAGAAGACCTTCGGAGTCTTAATGATCCTCTTGTTGTGGTTCACATACCACGGCTCAACTATTGCTATGAGGTGACTTGCTTCCAGTGCCGCAAGCCATTTTTTTACTGTGGCGCCAGTCATCCCAATGTCACGTCCGATCTCTGCAAGATTTACTAAAGAACCCGCTCGTAGTGCCAGCATTCGCAAGAAATGATCGAAGACCCTTAAGTCATCGACCGCAATTATCTGTCGCAAGTCTCTTTGCAGATATGTGGCGATATAGTCATTGAAAAATTGCGATCGATCCAGCTGAGGTTGACTCCAAATTTCGGGATAGCCACCAGTCCATACAAAGCTGTTGGATAAGACTTGAGCCTTGCGCAGTTCAGCGGCAGTCAGCGTATTCAGGTTAAGTATCGATATGCGACCAGCAAGGCTTTCCGACACTCCTTGCATGAGCGAAAAAAGCTGACTTCCTGTGAGAATCCATCGACCGTATTTCTGACGATTTTCGTCTATAAGAATTTTAAGCTCTCGGAAAAGGGAAGGAGCATACTGAATTTCATCTATAATGACCTGTTTGGTGAAGCTTGATAAGAAGGCATGAGGATTACTTTCAGCTTCCGCTGCCAGCGCCGGTCTGTCGAGAGACACATATTCTGCATCTGGCAGAATCTTTTTCAAGAGAGAACTCTTGCCGGTTTGGCGCGCCCCAGTGAGGAGTGTAGTGGGTCTAGACCTTATCTGATGGAGTAATTTACTTGAAATGTCTCTTTCAATCCACATGGTTGGCTGATCCTAAATCATAGTTCGGATAAGACGAAGCCTGAATTAAGAATAGCCTAGCTATGGAGTTTTCGAAACTGTTGATCGGACTTATGGTATCGAATTTCCGAAGATTTTCGGTCAGCCGCTTCAGACACGAACGAGAGAAGGCCTGGCTCGACGATAAGTTCTAAGAAATCGGGTAACATCACCCGGCTATTTACTTATGAAACGCTCAATAGCAGAGGAATCGAGTCACCCAGATCGGGGACTCGATTCTGGGCTCGCAGCTGAATCAGTTTCCTACCGCCTGACGCTTGAAGATATCGACAGTCTGGGCGTTGTCGTAGGCAGCAAACTTCACGTGACATGAAATGCACAGCTCCTGCTTGGGTGAGATCTTGCTATCGTAGACCAGCAGACCATTCTTAAGATTCGCTACTGCATAACTCCAATCACCATTTTTAGAATCATAGCCAGGGGCTTCTTTTTTCATAAAGTAGACGCGCGTCGCTTCGGTGGCTGGCGTGCTAGACGTGGCGACAACGGCCTTAGCTAGAAGTGAGCCGGGAGGGAGGGGATAGGGGTTCGCATTTTTAGTTGCGTGATCAGCTGTACTTGGACTCAGGTACGAACGAACGAGTATCCCACCATGACCTGCGCTTTTAAAGGCTTGATCACCCTTCAAGACAGGAGTCCAGCTCAAGTAGTCGGAAAGCAAGCTAGCTGGGAACTGCGCAGGAGCACGTTCCATGGCATCTAAGGTCACGGAGTCTATGGCGGTCACGGAGTTCATGGCGGTCACGGAGTCCATGGCAGTCACGGAGTCCATGGCAGTCACGGAGTCCATGGCAGTCACGGAGTCCATGGCGGTCACGGAGTCCATGGCAGTCACGGAGTCCATGGCGGTCACGGAGTCCATGGCGGTCACGGAGTCCATGGGTTTTTCTACGACTGGAGCTTGGTTATTTTTCGATCCGCAGGCGGAGAGCAGGAGGATGGAACTTAGCAGGGTCAAAGTAAGGCTTGATCGTTTCACTTGTGAATTCTCCCTTTATAGTGGTTGCCGTATTTACGGTTAGCAGCACAAATTCGCATGATCGTCGATAAAGGTTACAGAGCGTCTTAGAAGGAGATGAATGGCTACCTTTCACGGCTTAAAGCACGTCATTAAGCACAGGATTGCGCCTCCCCCGTGGGAAGTTGATCCTCGGCGCGGAGAGTTCAGAGCTTGTCAAAGTGCGAACCTCGTTCGGCATCAGACCCTCGCCCCCCCTCTTTGTGAGTTACAGATGAAGCCATCGCCTTCAACGAGGTTTCCGCAAAAGCTTACAAATGGCTTCGTGAATCGCTTAAATAAGCGCTTGTAGCTGCAGCGGGCAGCATGTAACTATGCAGTCTTAAGCGAAAGAGATCTCAACTGGAAATACGGCTACACAAGGCTGAAAATGACCGCTATGAACCAAGGTGACTCATCTCTCTCCAGAGAAAGAGGAGCAAAATGGGCCATACTTATGCTGGCAGCTCAAGCGGCCGACGAATCTGCCTACCGCGTTCTACTCAAGGATCTCAGTAGCTATCTGGAAGGCTATTTAGGTCGATCCCTTAGAGATAAGTCATATATCAATGATATTATTCAAGAGTCTCTGCTGGGAGTCCATAAGGCTCGCCATACATACGATACAACTCGCGCATTCTTACCTTGGCTTCATGCGATCGTTCGCTATAAATCGATCGATTATCTGCGGCAGCAGAATCGGCGTAAGGAAGTAGAAATACTTTCAAGTGATTCTTTGGAAAATTATTCTGAAACTTATTGGGTACCTCAGACGAATACAGAATTAGACGAAGAGCTGCAGAGAGCTCTACTCACCTTACCTGCAAAGCAAAAGCGTATTGTAGAACTCCTCAAGCTGGAAGGTTTTACTGCCAAAGAAGTTGGACTGCAGCTGGGCCTAAGTGAAGGGGCCGTTAAAGTTTCAGCTCATCGGGCTTATACCGCTATGCGCCAACGTCTTCTTGGAGAGAAAAAGTGAGTCAGCTCAGCTTCATCGACGATCTGGCGAATAATTTAAAGCCAGTTCAGCCACCGCCTCGGCGATTGTTTAAGGTTCTGCGCCTTAGTTTTTTAAGTTTTCTCTTTGCTTCAGTCATCCTTTTTCTTCACGGTCTTCGTCCTGATATAGGGCCTGCCTTGGGACGCGTTAGTTTTATTATCGAAATGACCCTGCTCTTGACCTCCGCGGTACTGGCCTTCTTAGCCACGGCATCCAGCGCGATTCCTGGCGAGCTTTCCGAAGGTCGAAAGAAGACGCAGATCTTCCTTGGATTGGGGGCCGCCCTTGCTTTTAGTTTCACGCTGCATGGCGCGTGGATGCCGGAGAGTTTTGCAAGGTTCATGGGAGGATACACCTGCGGGGCGTTCATCGTCATCGGCGCGATCCTGCCTCTCCTCTGGGGCGTCTTTGAACTGCGACGCGGGGCCCCTACGCAAACTCGTTTGTCGAGTTTTTTCCTGACTGGCGCCGTTTTCGCGGCCGGTGTTCTATTGCAGCATCTGATCTGTCCGGCAGACGATGCGCCTCACCTTTTGGTTTGGCATCTGCTGCCTCTCTTCGGATTCCTAGGTCTCGCTACGTACTTGGGACCAAAGCTGATCCGATGGTAGCGATACTGAAAAGTGAGACGGAAGAGAACGGCTGAATTAATTCGGTGAGGATCATTCGAAAAATCTCCGCTGACATCTTCTATTTTATTGCAGCGGACCTTCTCTCGTTCGTTGTCTGGAGACGCAACAGCAGCAGCTACTCTGCTCAAAACCTAGTGCATTTTACTGGCGCGAGCGGATCAAAGATACTTCCGGCGTCAAGGCATAGGCTGCGTGAAGAAATAGCTGCGTAGCAGGAAAGCGGAATCGTTGGATCGGTATGGTCCATTTCAATGTAGAGACTCCATGTTCCTAAATTACCCACTCTTCTTGTCAAATTTTCCCCTGTTGCATCGAGCTCATCCCAAGATCCATATTGATTTACAGTAGCAGGGATGCGGTAGACTGTGATGCCATTGATAATGTTCATTCGCGGCGGACCAGGCATCTGCTCAACAGTCACCTTATCAATGGTCTTGGTGGCATCAAGTGCTACATTGTGACGATTGATGATCAGATGGGTTTCTTTGCTTTTCGCCAATACTGCTTTTGAAAATTCGCCTTGCTTATGATTCAACTGTTCAAAAGATGAAAGTTCGACTTTTTGCGAGACGCCAGCAAGATTGATTCCGTTGAGGTTTTCAATCAGGTTCGTTTTAGTGCAATATTCATCATCGCTCAGTAATTGATCGATTTTTCTAGACATGTTCTCCTCGGTAAGTTTTTGTTGTATGTTCTGCCGAGCACGCATGGTGAACAAATGATTCTTATCAAAGAAATATTTCAGGAGTAATGTCGACATCATGGCAGCAAATATCAATTGCACGCCAAATCCGGATTCACCTGATTCTTGCTTTTCTAAATGTTGCAATTTTTTGCTGCCTCCGGAGCGTAAATGCCAGCACTGTCCACACAAGCAAGACGTCTTGAGAATCTTGCGTAACAACTGTCAATCTGATTGCTTGCATCAGCAGTTACCACAAACAGTACCTTACGTATTTTAGACAAACTATCAATTTTTGGTATGGCTACGCCTTTTGCGTTATAAAATTCAGCTGTCAAAATCAGCTCGGCTTGCACACGACGTGGATTAGTTCCAAATACGGGACTGGTTTGAACTAGCTCAATAGATGTTAATTCGTATTTATTCGTTTTGCCTTTTTTAACGAGAGGAATTCCATCGATGCTAATAGCTTCAAAATTGCCTAATACTTGATTTTCGACGCCAATGCTTATCCCACTACCGACAAAATTAAGATGTTCACATATTACATTTTCATTCGTTACCTGAAAAATGCGCATGACATCCTCTTCAAACATGTTGCGCGAGGCGTCTATCGCAAGCATCTGTTTTTGATCGAGATAGCTGCGGTTGACCCATAGAGCTGCCATAAGCAAGATAGTGAGCACTATCAGGTTTTCAAGAATTCCGAACCCTTGTTGAACTGCGCTAATTTTCTGTTCAGATTTTAGTTGAGGATGCAACGGACACCTCCAGCATTAGGTATATAAGTACCCCCTTTTTCCGTACACATACCTTCTTCAGTGGGACGTTCGACACAATTAGCAATCTTTAAGGCCGGTGTAAGATCGAGCGCTAGAGGAATCGTGTAGCTCCAGAGCTTTTTAGACACGGAATTGCGGCCGTCAATTTTCAAGTGCGTAAGGACGCGGGGTGGACTCGTCCCAAGGATCTTCGATTGCTGCACCATGGATAGCTTGGTGATGACATAGGCTGGAGGAATAGCATCTCTTGCAGGCAGAGTCGGGGCATCGAGCTGAGTTTTAAGTCTTGCTGCAAGCTTGACGATGTCAAAAATTGAGCTCATTTCTCCTGCCGCGAAGTCTGTTTTTTCCTTGACCACCACAGATTGGTTGATGATGGGAAGGAAGCTTGTGTCCAGAGCTTCGAGATGCTTACAATTATCCGTCAAAGTTTGGCTTAAGAGCTTACTCCAATGGCTTGTCGATTCAATGTCGCTTTTAGAGGAGAGGTTTTGCTGCGTACTTTGGAAAAGGGTTCGGGAAAGGACAAAGGCAGTAATTCCAGATATGGCAACGCCGACCATAAGACCGGTAAGCGTAATTCCAGATTGTGAGTTCGATTCTGAATTTCCCATTTTGAAATAGGCCTTTAGTATTTTCATCCTTGTCGTCGTGAAGATCTTCTAAAAGCGCTTCAACTGCTTCCGCCCTATCGGACTTACCTTGGCTTATATTGAGGCCTGGCCGGACTCAGAATAAAAATTCCCAAAAAATGAGCATAAACAGATTCTCTGTAGATTTTCGAAGACTTTCGGTCAGGTAAAATTCGAAGAAATTCACCTCAAGCCAAAGGGCGAATTGAAAGAGCGTGGCAAACCTTCCAGGACCGCCTAATACCTGAATTGCGACTTCATAGTATCAAGGCCCTGGAGGCAGCCAACGAGTATCTTCACCAAAATTGTATGCCAGAATACTGGCAATCCAGCTTCTGCTATTCGCAGCCGAATTCTGCCGACATGGAGTTGGCGATAGGGAAGTGTCCTTGCCTGTAGCAAGAACATTCCTCCTGCACCGGTCAGCACAGGTGAGACATTTGAACTTTAGTGAGCAGCGCAGACTGCTGCATCTTTGAATTTTGCACAGAGATATTTTCTTAATTCACGATCGCGGCTTTCACTCTCAGCCTTGCTTTGTGCCGCATCTGCTTTAATTTTGACTGATTCAGCTTTAATGGCAGCAATCTCGGTATCTTTTTTTGCAAGGTCAGCTTTAAGCTGGCCAATGGCTGTCTGGCTTCCAGCTCCATTTTGTACCAGCATCATCACCTGATGACCGCTTTCGTGGGCCACGCTATCGCCCCAATCTTTGGCCGGAATGGGAAGTCCAATATAGACACTCAGGGCAATGCCGACAATTCCAGAGTCGCTTGGGCCATGGGCACGCATGGCTTTGCCGGGAGTGCTCGACGGTACGAGGTAGTCACCTACTGCGATGGGACCATTTTCCAAGCTTACATTTACGGGCACGCGGCCAGCGAGGGCTATCGGCTTGGACGATTTAGTTTCTGAACCAAGGGTGACGCCTGGGTCAGTGGAGACGACACCCACCGCATTTTTCTGAAACCTGACGTTGGACTTGGCAAATATAGCAGCGCCGGTCGCATCGGAGGCAGCAATGACCACGATATCGCCTGATTGCAAACTCTCATCTTCGATAGGCATGTGCTCGGCTAAGTCAGCCGCTGCAACTGTGGTGTTGGAAGCATAAATCCTTCCCGCAACGTTGGCCGCACAGTTTCCGACGGTGGAGCGTACGCACACCGATCCTATAACTTGAAGATTGTTTGAAGGTGCTGTCGTGCCGATTCCGACTTTGCCGTCATTTAAAATTGTCATGCGAGGGGTTATCGACGCAGCAGTGTTAGCGGCACCATTATCTGCCGTATAAAACGATAAGCCACCACTTGAGGTGTCTCCCATGATAGCGGAGGCGTAATGACTTGTAGAGCCAGCACCAAAATACCAGCTGCCATTTTCGGCGTAAAGATTGAAGCCAACTGCTGGATACTGCATGTTAAGGTAAATGGGTAAGTTTGATCCGAACTTAGCCACTGAATTGTTAGTAGGTCCACCTACAACGTCGAGAGGACGAGTAGGGGTTGTTGTGCCGATGCCGACGAATCCGTCGGCGCGAATGACCATTTTGGCTTGAGAAATTTGATTTGGCTTGTCAAAGGAGCCCCCGTTGCCAGCGACGCCGAAGGCGACTAGGTCTTTGTTGTTGGCTGAGTCGGAATAATGAAAGATCGAACTGGCTCGCGCATCGCTAGTTCCCGCCCAATACCTCGCCAAGGTTATATCAGCAATCGGCGTGTCGCTGACGTTTGGCGACTGAAGACTTAACATTGCATTAGGGCCTGTCGTGCCGATGCCGACGTTGCCGTTATTTAAAATAGTCATTTTCGTATCGCTACTCGACACAACACTTGTATTATCGCCATCATCATTTATAGCGAATTGTAAAGCGCCCAAGCCATAAAATCCGTTACTTCGATTAAATATAATGGCTCCTTTCGGTGAAGTCGGAACCCCAACATCAAAGGCGATTCCCACGGCTGTGCTGTCATTAATACCCGATGAATTGCTGACGAGGACAGGAAAAGTCAGTGCGTTTTGGCTGGTTTTTGCCACATGCAGAGTCTGCGATGGAGAAGTCGTGCCGATACCGACTTTTCCGTCACCCTGGAGTGTCATCACTGAAGCGACTGTATTTTCGTTACCGTTAGCCGAAGCATTGTTTAATTTTATATCAAGCCGTGAATATTGTTGGTGGGGTGAACCTGCATTGGCAGCATAACGGCCAAGTGCAAAGGCAGCCCACTGATCCCAGCTTACCATAGACGTCGATGGTCGATGAAGGGTGAGAATATCACTCACGCCTACTGTATTATCAGCTGCAGGTCCATTGACCTCCAATTGCGTAGCCGGCGACGTAGTGCCAATGCCCACGTTGCCAGTTTTATCGATCGTCATGCGGGTCGCCATCGTATTAGCCGTGCTGCTTGAAGCTGCCACTGGAGCTGTCTGAAAATTGATAGCGCCTGAGCCGCCGGTTCCTGTCCCGTTGCTGGCTCTGATAGTTAAATCCGCACCCGCGATATTTAAGCCTGCTGCTGCCGCACCGCGAATGGTCGTAGCGGTCGGGGTTCCCCCTTCTCCGACGCCAAAGATCGAGTTTGTGCCGGCGACGGTGA